>JAIUYC010000096.1 GCA_020216575.1 Coleofasciculus sp. S288
TTGTCAACTCTGTTCAAATGCACGGCGATTCAGATTAAGCTTGAGCATAGAAACGAAACGGACATCAACACTCCGGCAAAACTTACAGCAGTTTCCAGTTGGACTCACCGCACTCTCGTCCCGATCTCCCTGTTGTAGCTGAGGTGACAGGAAATTAAGGTGTCAAACTGCGATCAAAACCGCTGGATTTAACCTGGTAAAACCTTACTAATGAACTAGCTGAAGAAGCCTCCAAGGAAAAATTATGTCTGGTACAAACAACTTATTCACGATTCAGTTTTGGGGTGTTAGAGGCAGTATTGCCTGTCCGGGTCCGGAGACTGTCCGCTATGGTGGTAACACGCCTTGCATTGAGATGCGAGTTGGGGGAAAGCGTCTGATTTTTGATGGGGGTACAGGCTTGCGAGTTTTGGGGCAGTCACTGCTGTCGCAGATGCCAGTAGAAGCGTATATGTTTTTCACCCACTCCCACTGGGACCACATTCAGGGCGTTCCCTTCTTTACTCCCGCCTTTATCAAGGGAAATCGCTTTAATATTTATGGAGCGATTTCACCCACCGGTGAAACGATCGAGAAACGCCTCACTGACCAGATGACCCACCCCAATTTTCCGGTTCCCCTGCGAATCATGCAAGCTCAGTTGGAATTTAATGATTTGGAAGTCGGGGAAACCATCGAGATTGGCGACATTACGGTTGAAAATGGCCGTCTCAATCATCCCGGTGAAGCCGTAGGCTATCGTATTAGCTGGCGAGATTATGCAGCTGCTTATATTACTGACACAGAGCATTTTTCCGAAGGATTGGATGAAAATGTCCTCCGGCTAGCGCGTAATGCTGATGTCATGATATATGATGCTACCTATACAGATGAGGAATACTACTCAGAGGCATCGAGCCGGATGGGGTGGGGGCATTCAACCTGGCAGGAAGCAGTCAAGCTTGCCAAAGCAGC
Source organism: Coleofasciculus sp. S288 (assembly GCA_020216575.1). Lineage (GTDB taxonomy): Bacteria > Cyanobacteriota > Cyanobacteriia > Cyanobacteriales > Coleofasciculaceae > JAIUYC01. The sequence continues at coordinate 955 of JAIUYC010000096.1, forward strand.
GAACGTGAAGAAACTGGCGATTTTCCACCATGACCCGATGCACAATGATGATTTTTTAGATCACATCGGAGAACTGGCGGCTGAGCAATTTCCTAACGCGATTATGGCTCGCGAGGGGATGACACTACAGTTAGTAGACCCCTCTAAGCTGGAGCAGAGCATTGTTCAAGAACAGCACGTCTCTGTTTGAGAAGGCAATTGGTGTTTAGAGATGAGTACGCTCTGAAAAGCTGTAAATTGCTTTGCCGATCGCAGTACACTAACTCCCTGAATGTGTCAAAATGTAAAGCGTGTGGATAACTTCTTCTCTAGCCACGGCTTTAACCCCAACGTCTGTTGCCCTCGGAAATTTTGACGGCGTCCACCGAGGGCATCAGCAGGTTATTAAACCTATTTTGAAAAAATCTGGCACTTATCGGGCGATCGCAAAACCGCTTTGCGAGAATACACAAGCCGATGAAGAGCTAAAAGAATGCTGTTCAGCAGTAGCGATACCAGGAACGGTAAACGCGGCTGGGCAGGAGCTAGGACGCATTATTGTGACACCATCGGCAGTAGAGTGGTATGGTCAGGTTGACAGTTGTAGCCTGCCGACCTTCAATTTTGAGAGCCAAGCCGATGGAGGAACAGGACAGATTTATCCGACGGTAGCGACATTTTATCCTCATCCGCGTGAATTCTTTTCGGGTCAACCCTGGAAGCTGTTAACCTCACCTGTAGAAAAGGTGCAGCAGCTAAGGCGTTTGGGCGTCGAACAGCTAGTCTTATTGCCCTTTGACCAGGAACTTGCTTCCTTGAGTCCGGAAGAATTTGTCGAAACGATTTTGGTGCGGCAACTGCAAGCCAAGCAGGTCAGCGTAGGAGAGGATTTTTGCTTTGGGCATCGGCGTGCGGGAACATCAAGTGACTTAAAGGCGATCGCTTCTGCTTACGGAATTGATGTCACAATCGTCTCGTTACAAACTTGCCAGGAAGAACGCATTAGTAGCTCTCTGATTCGCCACTCTCTACAGCAAGGTGATATCAGCCAAGCCAACCGACTGCTAGGATACCCCTACACCCTCACTGGAGTGGTGGTGAAAGGGCAACAGTTGGGACGAACGATTGGATTTCCCACTGCCAACCTCCAACTTCCTACAGAAAAGTTTTTGCCAAGGCAAGGCGTCTACGCTGTGCGAGTGTATGGTTCCTCACCAGCATCACCCCGATCTTCCCAACCTGGCGTTATGAATATTGGACAGCGCCCCACTGTCAACGGCATCGGTTTGACCGTAGAAATTCACCTTTTAGATTGGTCGGGAGACTTGTACGGACAAACATTAACAGTGAGCTTGGAACAGTTTTTACGACCCGAACAAAAATTTGCTTCTCTCGATGCTCTCAAAATGCAAATTCAAGCCGATTGTGAAGCCGCAAGAACCTTTTTAGGAGCTAGAGGCTAAAGTACAGAAGAGAGACTAGAGTGCAGAATGGGACTAGGGCATCGAGAGGAAATCTACCAGTAATGAGACAACGGATTGAACAACTGACTGAAAATCTGGGTCGTACCATCGTGGGTAAAGCGGATTCCATTCGCTTAGTACTAGTTGCGCTGCTAGCTGGTGGTCATGCCCTCCTAGAAGATGTCCCTGGTGTTGGTAAAACGCTCCTAGCTAAATCGCTGGCGCGTTCCATTGATGGGCGGTTTCAGCGGATTCAATGCACTCCTGACCTCCTACCGACAGACATTACAGGGACGAATATCTGGAATCCGAGCAGTCGTGAGTTTGAATTTCTCCCTGGACCGGTATTTACGAATATCTTGCTGGCAGATGAGATTAATCGAGCAACGCCCCGCACTCAGTCAGCGTTATTAGAGGTGATGGAGGAGGGACAAGTCACTGTGGATGGTGTGCCGCGCAGTGTTCCTCAGCCTTTTTTTGTGATTGCCACCCAAAATCCCATTGAGTATCAAGGAACGTTTCCTTTGCCAGAGGCACAAATGGATCGATTCATGCTGTCTCTCAGCCTGGGTTATCCGTCCCAGGAGGAAGAACTCCAGATGCTGGAACGACATCAGTCTGGCATGAGGATTGAGGAGCTCAGCCCTTGCATTTCCGCCGAAGATGTTTTGGAGTTAAGGCGTCTTTGCCATCAGGTGAAGGTGGAGCGGTCTGTGCAAGAATACATTCTTAACTTGGTACGAGCATCGCGCACTGCTGAAGATGTGACGCTGGGTGTCAGCCCTCGCGGTACAGTCGCCTTGCAGCGAACGGCTCAGGTGTTGGCGTTCCTAGAGGATCGAGAGTACGTTATTCCTGATGATGTCAAGTTTCTGGCACCTCATGTACTTTCCCATCGTCTGATTCCAGCAGGGGGGCGTCGAGCCAAGTCGATTGTTGATCAGCTGCTGCAAGCCGTCCCGATCCCTTAAAATTAACGTTTTAAGTATGGCAAAGCGTGTGAGGACAAAGATTCGACGGAGAAAACGAGGGCAATCGCCGGCAACATTGTTGTTGTTGCTGCTCGTTTGGAGTATTTTTCTGGGATGGGGATTGGCGATCGCTCTGGCAGCATCGGCAGAACCAATTATGCTTGGAGCCACACTCAAACCAGAAATCGTTGCTCAAGCTACAGCAGCGCAACCTGGTACGGTTGACCTCGTTCCTGCTCGCTATCAGCTCGGAAAAGAACTTTACTTAGAAAACTGTGCCAGTTGCCACCTTCCTCTGCCGCCAGAGGTTCTGCCTACGGAAACATGGCGTCAGGTACTATTAGAACCCCAGCAACACTACGGTCAGAAGTTAGAGCCAATGATTGGCCCAGCTTTAGTTGTGATGTGGGACTACCTGCGGACGTTCTCCCGTCCGAAAATAGGAGAAGAACCAACTCCCTATCGAGTTTCAGAATCTCGGTATTTCAGGGCGCTGCATCCGAGAGTTGACTTACCTCGACCCACAAAACCTTCCAGTTGTGTCGAGTGTCACCCTGGTGCTGCGCAATATGATTATCGCCGTCTTACTCCAGAGTGGGAAAGCTCTCCCTAAGATTCAATTGCCGTTGCATTATTGTTGCATCTCTCTTTATCAAGAAGCCACTCACACTGAAAATTTAAAAAGATACGGGAAAAGCTCAATAGGGATAAAGAACCTCTCATAAGAAACTAGAAAGGAGAGCAGGGGGAATAGTTTCTTTCATCCATAACGGGCGCAATCGCGTTCGTAGGAACCTTGTGGCAATTTTCAGGTAACTCCATCTAAATCGGAGGATTTCAATGACTAATAACGTATTAAAAAAAATATTAATAACTGCCAAAGCTAAAATGAGTTTATGGTTGGTCGATCCAGTTGAGGCTATAAGGTTTGACTCTTTTGTCTATGCTTTTTTAAAGCAATCTACTATTGATTATCAAAAATATACATTGCTTTTTAGGTTCGATTACAACGACGAGACTCAATCAAGATGGCGCGTTTTTGTGTTGTTAAAGGACAACCGATGGGAGTTGACTGAGATGCCAAATCCCTTTTATAAGGTTAAGGATAACGAATGTTATTTCTATCCCAATTGGGCAGCCTGAGACTCTCCTTCTTTCTAAAGGGGAGGTTCTTTAACTGAACATCCTCTTCCAGACTCTCGACTTTCGCCTACAACATTCTGGCTCTTCTTCCCTCTCACTTGGCGACGCAGCAGTTGCACGTACTTGACCTTGGAATTTAGCCCGTGCAGAATCACTATCGGGGGCGATCGCGGCCTGGTGCGGTGTTCCTAAGAAACACATCTATATCCTGGGTAAGGACGGGTTTTGTTGAGATGTTATCGGTTATACCCGAATTTGTTGGCTAAACCCGCCCCCAGGAGAATCTGTTTGTTCAATAAGTTTCAATCAGCTGCTGAGTATTTCCTTTCCGCTGTCCAATGGCGATCGGATGATTGATAAACCTGCACGTTCTCCAATCCAGCTTTTTGTACTAATTCATTTAGCTCATTCACTGTGAACGCTGCATGGAGGGACTCTCGAAATAACTTCTTCTGGTGTTCGTCGTATTCTGGACCAATACTTTCAACCATTGCATTCATTGTTGCTTCATCGGCGGGTCGAATTAAATCGCGGATGAGGATAGCGCCATTTGGCTTGAGTACTCGCTTAATTTCCATAAAGAAGGGCAGTGGATCTGGCAAGTGGTGAACGAGACTATTGGAGATGACCATTTCAAAACGTTGATCAGGATAAGGAAGTTGTTTAGAATCCACTAATTCCAAAGCAATCTGTTTTTGCAAGCCAGCCTGCTCGATATTCTTTGAGCCAATGAAAAGCATATTTTGCGCCAGATCGATGCCAATCATCTGCCACTGGGGACACTGCTGGCAAATTATGATTGGAATGCGAGCCGTGCCAGTGCCTGCATCAAGCACGAGTCCCGATTGTGGACCCAGCTCAATAGCGCGTTGTGCAAAGGCGGTATTCACGTCGGTAAAGTCCATTGCATCGTACTCAATAGCCTCTTCCGGAGTGTCCATCACTTCTGGTTCAAGAACTCGCTGCATTGAGAATCTCCTTAATTACTAAAAAGTCATCTTGAATTCAGAGGAGTAATTCTTTTAATACCCTAACTAGGGCGTTTAACGTGGAATTACCGCCTTTTTCTTCCTAAAATTTATTTTTGTGGAACGGACAACTCCCCGTTAATTGACCCTTTGGATCTATAATTCGCAAACGATTGCGCTCGAATTTATCCAGCATACCGACGGCTGTGTATTGGGGCGATCGCAAGCTCCCCGTTTCACTTCCTCCAAATTTTTGGCAAACAGCTTTGTGGGACGCACAAACAACCTTATACGCTGAGATAAATTTGTCGTGCTGAGTTTGAAGAGCGGCAGGCAATGTTTTGTAAAGAGGCTGAAGGTGCTTCAATACAGTTATGAGATGAGCATGATCCCAGTGCATAATTCCGCTAAAATCTTCCGACTTAACGTTAGGGGGCATCATCCTCGGACGCACTTCGTCTTCGTAACCTTGTCTGCTGAAGCTTCCAGCTAGCTCCATTGCGGTAGCCGACGCAAGCATCAGTTCGGCAGCCGTTTCTAGCTCAATCCCAGCATTGCTTATGTTTTCAGCTTTGAGTTCCATTTCAAAGCGACGAAGGCAAATAATTAGACACTGAATGTAAACCGAGAACATCCAATGAGATTTCTTCCAGATTTCGAGTGTCTCAACATCAGTCATGATAGTCTTCCAGTGACAAGTTAAACGCTCTGATCAAGAGATTCACACAGCTTCTAAAACCACTCTTTTGAATTTCTAATTTTTCCCTTGTGGAAATTTCTAGGGCAGTGCATAGATTGAACTTCAGCAAAGCTTGATAGGCTATTAAAACACTCATAACTAGGCACTTAGCAGGCTCTTCAACTTGCTTGTGCTCTAGACAAAAAAAATTATCGTAATCGTCAATCTTCCAAGGGTCTAGGGACGTATTGGTGGAAAATTTTTCCTCAGTGCTAATAACGTTTAATGAACCAAGTATCTCCAGTGCCTGATTGACAATGATGAGAGCCTGCTGATAGGACGTTTCAGCTAAAGCTTGCTGGAGCATGCTGAGTACCTTGCAAAGCTTGTCTCTAGACTCACCCAGTTGATAATTACTAGTCAGGTCTTCAGGCCTGAGCAAAACAAGAGTTTCCGAGAGTTTCATGATGCTACCCCGTTCAGCGATTAATAGTTCATCGCAACTTTTGTAGACATTGAACGCTTTTTATAGCTAATCCTCCCTGCTCTCCAAAGTTTTTTCGGACTCTTTGTAATAGAAAATACAAGATTGTGGCATCAATTGTAGAAAGATGCCTCTCACTTCTTTCGTATTTTCTTTTTCCAGAAGTAAACAGTTTCCAGAAGGATACAGTCAATTTGAGAAGAGAGATCTCCCTTCATCAAATCTTTACAGAGCTGTCATTAAATTTAGTTAGCGATACTTGTATCTCTCAAACCTCAGGATAGGGGATATTACTAAAGCTCCTAAGAAACACAGGGCAGAAGGCTCCAGGGTAGAGGGCTTGGTGCAAGATCTGAGTAAAGCCTATTTTCAGCAACTGCTTGATCGCTATAGATTCTGTAGGCTGTTTGTGTGATTTAAATCACAAAAATTGTAACGTTTGATCACAAAAAATCCGGATGAATGTCACAAATCACTAAGACAAGACATCACAAGATGGGGAAGTATCGCGTCACTCCATAAGTGGCCGAAACGTTGAATACTCGTGGTTTGGGCAAAGGAGGTTAGCAAATAATCCATGTTCCTAGGCCGTAACGGTGTATCAGCTAGTTCTACTTACTGGGCAGAGCGATACGAAAAAATCCACAAAAACCTTGTCAAGCGGACAAAGCAGTTGAGACGTGCAAAGCAAGAACTAACCAATCGCGTTGCTGAGCGCAAACTGGTGGAAGAAACTCTGCGACAAGCGGAACAAAGGTATTGCAGTCTGTTTGAGAATCCGGTTGTGGGAATCTTTCAAACGACTCCTAGTGGGCGCTACCAAGCCTGCAATCAAACACTGGCAAGAATTTACGGCTATCAATCTGCGGAACAATTGCTCGAAAACTTGACAGATATCGGGCGACAGCTTTACGTCGATTCCGAGCGGCGTTGTGAATTTATTGAGCGACTGCACTCCTGCGATTCAGTGTCTGAATTTGAATCTCAAGTTTATCGGCGAGATGGTGGTATTATCTGGATTTCTGAAGATGCCTGGGCAGTGTGCGATGAAGATGGCATGTTGCTCCACTACGAAGGCTTCGTTACGGATATCACCAAGCGAAAATTAGCTGAGGAAGCTTTGCAGAAATCGGAAGCTCAAGTTAGAAGCCAATCTAAGGAACTGGAACTTGCGTTAAATAAGCTGCAACGGACTCAAATTCAGTTGATTCAAAACGAAAAAATGTCCACTTTAGGACAATTATTAGCTAGCATTGCCCACGAGATTAAAAATCCAGTCAATTTTGTTTGTAATAATCTTATTCCTGCTAGCCAATATGCACAGGATTTGTTAGCCCTCCTAGCGCTATACGCCAAATACTATCCTCAGCCAGCACCGGAAATCCAAAATTATGCTGAGGCAATTGAGTTAGATTTTCTGATTAAGGATTTTTCAAAAATTCTATCATCTATGCAGATGGGAACTGACCGCATTCGCCAAATCGTGCAGTCCCTGCAAAACTTCTCGCGGCTTGATGAAGTGATAACGCTGGCAGACCTTCATGAAGGAATTGATAGCACGCTGTTAATTCTGCATAATCGCTTAAAAGCGAAAGGGGACAATAAACCGGGAATTACTGTTATCAAGGAATACGGTGATCTGCCGCTAGTAGAGTGCTATCCCGGTCTTTTGAACCAGGTGTTTATGAATTTGCTGTGCAATGCTATCGATGCCTTGGAGGAGTTGAATGTTGAACGGTTTGAGAGTTCAGGAAACAATATGCCACCTCTAACCCCTTGCATCTGGATTCGTACAGAAGTTGTTGGTAGCGGTTTAAATGACGGCACAAACTCTGCTGGCTTGGTTGTTGTCAGGATTATCGACAATGGATTTGGGATGACAGAAGAGATTAGAAAACAGATCTTTGAGCCTTTCTTTACCACAAAACCAACCGGAAAAGGCACCGGTTTGGGGCTATCGATTAGCTATCAAATTGTTGTCGAAAAACATGGTGGTCAGTTAAGGTGTATCTCTGCGCCAGAACAAGGAACGGAGTTTGCACTCGAACTCCCCATCTAGTACCGCTGCGCGGAAGTAAAAAATCACGCCAAATCGAAGATTTGGCGCGAGGAAAAACTTTTAAATTTTCGTTATTCAGCACCTCCCCTAGCCTATTCTCCAGCGCCAGAGGGATTGAT
>JAIUYC010000097.1 GCA_020216575.1 Coleofasciculus sp. S288
ACAAGAAATCTTACCCACTGATGAAGCTTTAGTAAATTCTCTCGCCTTCAACAGGGGATGCAAAATTGCTGGTAATTGGTTGTTGGTTCGTTCCTTCTCCGATTCTCAATTACCAATTACCAATTACCGAATTAAACAAAAACCCGGTGTTGTAAGCAGGGCATTTGGCGGCGAACTTGTTGGAGGCGAACGGGGTTAATTTCAGCGATCGCAACTCCCGGTGTTTCCCCAGCATCAGCTAAGATAACGCCCCAAGGGTCAATAATCATGGCATGACCGTGGGTTTGGCGCATGGCATAGTGAATTCCTGTTTGTGCAGGAGCTATAACATAGCAGGTGTTTTCAATTGCTCTAGCTTGGAGGAGGACTTGCCAGTGGTCTTTGCCGGTATAGGCGGTGAAGGCAGCAGGGACAAATAATATATCAGCACCCTTATATGCCAAGTGTCGGTAAAGTTCCGGAAAGCGAATGTCATAGCACACAGACAGTCCCAACGTACCTAGCTGTTCTGATGAGTAGACAGGAGGCAGTTGGATACCGGGCTTCACCGTGCTAGATTCTCGGTAAGTGATACCATCGGGCAAGTTGACATCAAATAAATGGACTTTCTCGTAACGGGCGAGTTCATTACCGCTAGGACCAATGAGTAGGGCAGTGTTGAAAACTTTGTCACTGCTTACAGGTACAGGGAAGCCGCCTCCTAAGATCGTGACCTGAAAGCGCTGAGCCATCGTTTTGAGGAATTTTTCGCTTTTGTGGGCGATTGCTTCAGCCTGAGCAAGCTTATCTTCCTCTGTACCCAGGAACGAGAAGTTTTCGGGTAAGCCCACGAGTTCTGCTCCCTGGCGTACAGCAAGTTCTATAAGTTCTTCTGCCTCAACCAGATTTTTTTCCAGGTCAGGCAAGCTTGTCATTTGTATAGCAGCAGCAAGATAGGACTTCATCGCGGGACAAACAATTCTAGAGCTGAGTTTTGGCAACTATAACAGGCAAAGCAGTCAACAACGAAGCAACTGCTCAAGAAAAAACGATACGTCTATCGGAAGAGTGACTTTTCGGAAACGTTTTAGCGGCTTGCAAAAGAGCTAAGGCTTCCAACAGAGTCAACACGAACAACGAGTACCGACTAAGCATTGGGAAGATAACCCTTCGGGAAGTCCTCAGCAGCAGGAGCGAAGCCTGGTGTGAAGAGTTGCCCATACTATACTTCTATCAACTAGGCAGTATCAGCGTTTGCACGGTTTGGGCTTTTATTTATTTTCACAAAATATTTTTATACTACCTCCGGTAGATAATTGGCTACTACCCTTCATGTAAACTTCACAGATACTGACCAAAAATTTTAAAATTTTTTTATCTCAGGATGGTGAAAATAATGTAAAGAAATATGATGAGTGCGCCTGCTTTCTTATAAATCAGGCAACGTGGAACAAAACTTAATCGGGTTCGTCCGTACTAGGAGTACTCCTGTTCTAGCCTCTGCTCCCCCTCAAGGAAACGAGGGAAGCGGAACCTCATTTACTTCAGGTGAAGTTCATAGAATTGATGGCTTAACTCATCCCAAGCAGAATAGCTAACACCGATAAACTTCAGTTGACACCTCAAGGTCGGTGTTTAAGGCTTCACTGAATTAACAAAAACCTGATTGAGTCAACTCGATAGTTGAGTATCGGACTCAGTGCTGAGGTTTAGGTTTGACCCCAAAGAAGTAGAGTAGGGCTTTCATCTACCAATGAGTGAGGAAACACGTAATGAGTCTAATCCGTGAAATTGTCCAGCAGACCTTAGCAACTGGTTATCTTACGATGGAAGCAGAAGAACAACTGCGCCAGCTTTTATCGAAGAAGTACGACTGGGAAGACTTTAAGGCTTTCATTCGGTTGCAACAAGAGGCGATGGAAGGTCGGGTCAAGCAAGAATCTCGCGAGTTACGACAATCCACAAGAATGGCTTGTAGTAGTTTCAAAAAAGGGGTAGCGATCGCGTCTTAAAATTGCTATGACGAGTCAGCGAATCCTGTTTCTTTACTTCTTCGGAGCTGCTGACCCTTTCATCGCATCGCTGCCACTAGCTCATCTGGAGGCACTTCCCTAAGGCTAGTACTGTTGTTCGGGAGGTGCGAACACTGGCAAAAAGCTAGAAACTTCTTCTCTCAGCTGAAACACTCTAGCAACAGTTCAGCCATCGCCCCTGATTTGAAACTTTCGCCCTCTTCTTCGTTGATTCACTCCAACTGCGTTCAAACAAAACCTGTCCGCAAGCGCTACACAGCGGCAGATAGAAGCCCCCTCCCTTTGGCAATGGGAGGGAGATAGTTTCCTGCCTTACCAAGAGGGGATTAAGGGGGGTAATTCCGATTCATGCAAGAAGTGTACTCAAGACTTACGCACAGACGCTACATCTGGTAGGGACACGATACCAAAGTCCCTATAAATGGTGGTTTAGAGACTTTCTTTGCGTAAGTCCTGTACTGATATAGCAACCGCCAAGGCGGTTAGGACATATATAAATTTAGTAGAGACGTTCCACCGGAACGTCTTTACCAAAGTTCGTTTGTCCTAAGGGATGTGTCCGTTGCTATAAAAGCTGAGGATAGGGCATGGGGAATAGGGCATAAGAAAAAACAAGTTACGTTTATTTATGCCCATCTACTTAGAAACTGAAAAACCGCTTTTCAGAAGACTCCTGTTTTTGCAGCCAGTCTTGACCTAGCTGAATTGTGACATCGGAGTTGAGACTGCCAGTACTCTCAACGCGCACGTCCCCAAATCCTAACTCGTCGCGGAGGTCGGAGGCACTGCTGTCATCTCCCTGTTGGGCAACGATGCGAGTAACCCGCAACGGTTCTCTCCAGGATTCGCTAACAAAAACATTGCGATAGCCTGCTTCTCGGAGCGTGCTGACTAAAGATTGAACGGCTTCTGGCTCACCCGTGCTATCTTGAATCGCTACGCGCAGGTAAGTTGGATCGGTCTTAATGCGATCGCCAAAACCTTGGTCAAAGTACTGTGCCATCATCTGCTGGATACGCTGGCGATTCGGCAACCAGTAACTCACCTCATGCTGTCCGGTACCGCTAAAACTACCAGGCACCATCAGCATTTGCATGTCCGAGCGCTTAGTTTGAACGCCAAAACCCACCAGAGCAACCAGCTCTTCTACGGTCAAGTTTGTGTCAATATGAGACTGAATCACCGAGAGAATTTTTGGCAGTCGTCCTAGAGTGGCGGGATTCAGCGCCTGCTCCATCAAAGCTCTCATCAGCATTTGCTGCCGCTGCACCCGACCCACATCGCCATACTTGTCATAGCGAAACCGCAAAAACTGCATGGCTTGTTCGCCATTTAAGTGCTGTTTGCCTTCTTTCAGGTCAATGTAGAGGTGTTGGGAGTCATCTTTGTACTTCATGTCCTTAGGAACGTAAACCGTGACGCCTCCCAAAGCATCAACAAGCTTTTCGACTCCCTGAACATTCACCCGGACGTAACGGTCAATGCCAACCCCTTCTAGGAGGTCACTCGTTGCCTTCGCTGACAGTGCCGGTCCCCCGTAATAATTGGCAGCATTGATTTTGGTGAGTCCCTGACCCTCGACATACGTTTGGGTATCGCGAGGAATAGAGAGAACTGCTACTTTTTTATTCTCTGCGTCAAACCGCAGCAGGAGCATTGTATCGGAGTGACCCTCAAAGGAGTTCACCAGCGCGTGGTATCCGAGGTCTTCCTCCGGTTCTTGATCCAGGTCAGACGTTAGAACCTTAGTTCCTAAAACTAAGACATTAACGGGTCGAGTCAGCTCTGGCAGTCGCATTGTTGTGCGGGAGATGCTTCCACCTTTCCTAAACATAGCGTCCTCAGCCGGACTGAGTTTGCTTTGTAGTAAGGGCGTTGTGGAAAGCGATACCGCAAGCAGAGCCCCTGCTGTCGCCGACAGCATTGCCACACCGGTAAAGCCCAACCAAAGCCAAAGCCAACGTCCCTGCTTCACTTTGATAGACTTTCTCGGGGCGGAGTGAGTAGTTTTCTGCCCTGGGTGGTAATTTTCATAAGGTTTTCGAGCTGACACTTAACTTCCTCACACACATGCAATAAGGATGGAAATCTCTGAAGATAACTCACCGATGCACCGATCGTTAACCCCGAATCTAGAATTAAGTCTTTAACTAGAACACTCATAGCAGTTTTTCTGCCAGTTAGTCACTAAACCAGGGAAATTCTGGAAAAAATTCGAGCTAACTGTGAACTTTAGACAAACAACCAGTGCCTTACTTCCTGGTAAGACGACAGAAATGATTGAATTGTCAACTAGGATAAGTGCTTGCGCACAGTTCCCTCAGCAATCTGGCTAATCCCGGACAGACGGAGCGAGCGTCGCTGCAACAGACGCACCATCAACCCAAGACTCACTAAAAAATAACCAGAGGTGAGCAAACTATTTAGAAATAATAGGCGTATTGTCCAGAACTCCGAAAGCGACCCCCCAGCTGATAATAAAATGTAGCCGAGCAACCAACCAAACGCCAAGGTGACTGACAAGCGACATGCAGCTTGCTGTTCCCGATCGCCCTGGCGGCGGTACAGCGTCCACAGTGCTGGGAAAAAGCCCAGGATGGGAATGAGGTAGACAAATAGCTGCAAGCGCTTCAGTTCTCGATTTTCTAAAGGGTCAGGCGTTTTCATAGCAAGTAGGAATTTAAAAAGGGACGTTGAAGTCATTCAACTTCAGCCTGTAGATCCATTGTATTAATTAGGTACTCGTACCCCCTAACGGCCAACCCCTCTCCAGATGCGATCGCCCTGCTTCTAGCCCCTCCTAAACTGTAATAAGCTGCCACCGTCCGCGTGCAAGGTCAGGGGCAAGGTTGTCGCTATAGACTTATGGAGCTTATCTTATCCGCCGAGAAGACCTCATGTGGAGCGTAGCTGAACTAGGGGTAGTTCACGAGAAAAGAAGCCTTTTCAGAGCGTTGAGTAAAATACTGGGTCACAACTTCCTGGATGCGGTTCTCATTCGGTATCCAGTAACTTGTTTCTCTCCTTCCGTTGCTATTAGGCTCTCCAGGGAGTGTGAGAGTGCGTACTTTTTGACGGTCAGTATTGATCGCAAAGATACTCAGCGCTATCAACTCATCTCCATCTAAATTGCTATCAATGTGTGATGAGATTACCTGAAGAATTTGGGGCAATCTTACTAGCGTGAGGAGATTGAGTTTCTGTTGGAGCAACGCTTGCATCACCATGTGTTGGCGTTCGATTCGACCAATATCCCCTTGCTCGTCATTGCGAAAGCGCAGCAATTGCAACGTCTGTTCTCCATTCAAGTGCTGTCTGCCTGCTTTGAGGTCAATATATAGATGCTGAGCCTCATCTGTATACTTCATGTCTTTAGGGATGTCAACTGTCACGCCTCCCAATACATCCACCAGTTTTTCCACACCTTTAACGTTCACCCGAACATAGCGATCGATGGGGAGGTTGAACAGTAACTGACTAACTGCTAATGTGCTTACGGCAGGACCCCCCAAAACATTGGTTGCATTAATCTTGATTACGCCAGAGGTAGACGTTACGACACGGGTATCACGGGGAATTGAGAGGATAGTCAGTTCTTCAGTTTGGGGGTCGAACCGCACTAAAAGCAGGACATCGGATAGGCCTTTAAAGGAGTTAACCTGCGCGAGATAACCTAAATTTTCAGTTGATTTGGGTGGATTTTGTACATCAGATGTCAGTACGCTCATCCCCATAACCAGAATATTGACGGGTCGGGAAAGCCTTGGCAATAGCAAGCCACGACCAGTGAAGCTGCCACTTGGAGCAAATATTGCTGCCTCTTCTGGAGTTAAAGCTCGTTTGAGCAAAGGTGTTGGTGCTGACGAAATAGCCAAGAACGCACCGAGTGTTGCCGACAACAGCATCGCGCACAGTATGCCTAATCCCGGTCCCAACCAGCGTTTCCAACGAGTGCGAGACTTTAGTAAATAGTTCACTTGAAGTCCATAAGTCCTACTTCTACTTGCATTGAACACTTTACTCTAGCTTTTTGTCAGTCACCAACTGCTCATCCTAAGTTAGGTGCGATCGCTAAACTCTTCGCTCGTTTCCCCTAAACTACAAGGAAGTGTGAAATGCATCCGTTACCGTCCTAACCACTCCATGATTTAAGCGCTGATATCGATTAATCAAAGTGAGGAATTCAAAGTTGCCGCTTATTGAGAACTTAGAAACGGTAAGATTGGAGAGTACCAGACTAATCCTCAAACCGATTTCGCTGGACTACAAAGAAGAAGTTTTTCAGGAATTCACAGACGAAATCACTACCTTCATGTATCCTAAATCGGCTGAAAATGTCGGGGAAACAGAGAAGGTCATCAAAACTATGCTCCAACAAATAGAAAATAAAACAGACCTGGTATTGGTAATTTTAAATAAGGAGACGTTGGAGTTTTTAGGGATTTGCGAAGTCGGAGCTATTGATACTGATACACCAGAGTTAGGGATTTGGATAAAAAAATCAGCTCAGGGCAATGGCTTTGGTAGAGAGGCAATTCATATACTAAAAGACTGGGTAGACAAAAATTTGGAGTATGAATGTCTTTCGTATCCTGTTGATCAAAGAAATATTCCTAGCCGGAAAATCGCCGAAAGTCTCGGAGGAAAAGTATTTTGTGAGTTTCAGCGAACCAATCTAAGCGGAAATCTTCTCGACGAGGTTGAATATAGGATTTATAAATAATGTATTCATGGTAACGGTAGAGTTAAGGATATGATTACCGTATCTATGGCGTTTCTCGGTTGACTAAGATACATCTAGATTCACGATTCGTAGGGGCGGGTTTCACCAAGATATTTGCTTCCCACGGCTCAATTCAATAAACCCGTCCGTACTCTAATCATGTGAGAGCCGCTATATCTTCTAGCACAGTGTTGAAAAGAACTTTATGAACCAGCCGCTAAATGTTGCTATCTTGATTTTTGATGATGTCGAAGTGCTTGACTTTTGTGGACCTTACGAAGTCTTTGGCGTTACCGGCCAGAATGCTAACCCCAAACCTTTCCACGTCTATACCATCGCCGCAGAACAAAGACCAATTCTCGCTCGCAATCAATTAAGCGTCAACCCAAAATATAGCTTTGCTGATTGTCCTCAATCTGATATTTTGCTGATTCCAGGCGGTTATGGCACGCGCCAAGAGATGAACAATCCCGTGGTGCTGAGCTGGATTAAAACTCATGCTGAAACCGCCCAACTCGTTTTGTCAGTTTGTACAGGTGCGTTGCTGCTGGCAAAGGTTGATTTACTGGATGGACTGGTGGCAACGACTCACCATTTAGCTCTGGAGTTGCTGCGAGCAGCGGCTCCCAACACTGAGGTGCGAGAGAATGTAAGAGTTGTAGACAACGGTAGAATTATCCTTTCAGCAGGAATTTCTGCTGGAATTGATATGTCGCTGTATGTCGTTGCCAAGTTGTTGGGAAAACAGGAAGCAATGGCAACAGCACAATACATGGAATACGACTGGCGGGAAGACTCACCAATCGTGCAAGTTCAGGGAGTAGGTAGTAAGGAGTAGGTAGGAAGATTTTCATCATGCAAGTTTTGAGCCTCCACTCACAACTGATAATTCATAACTCGTAACTGGAGCGAAGCGATTAGTGACGCAGTTTGATAGTTCTTCTCTTCCGATTGGGGCAGGTATTGTCGGTACTGGATATGCGGCGCAGCGACGGGCTGAGGCGTTGCAGGCAGATGCGCGATCGCATTTAATTGCCGTTAGTGGTCATACCCCTGAAAAAACTCAAGAGTTTGCTCAAACTCAGGGTGCATTAGCCGTAGATTCTTGGCAAGATTTGGTGATGCATCCCGAGGTAGACTTGGTGGTAATTTGTACCATAAACCGCGACCACAGTGCGATCACTCGTGCTGCCCTCGATGCTGGAAAGCATGTCGTTGTTGAATATCCCCTCTCCCTCAACCCCACAGATGGCGAGTCGTTAATTGCGCTTGCCGAAGCAAAGGGTAAACTCCTCCATGTGGAACATATTGAACTCCTAGGCGGCTTGCATCAAGCCCTACGACAAGGATTACCAGAAATTGGTTACGCCTTTTATGCCCGTTACGTCACCATCACACCTCAGCGCCCCGCACCAAGGCGCTGGACTTATCACCCAGAACTCTTTGGCTTTCCCTTGAGTGCTGCACTTTCCCGCATCCAACGCTTCACGGATTTGTTTGGTGCAGTCACCTCAGTAAGTTGTCAATCTCGGTTTTGGAACGTCGATGACTATTACATTGCCTGTCTGTGTACAGCCCAACTGCACTTTGCTAATGGTTTAATTGCAGAGGTGACTTACGGCAAAGGGGAAGTATTCTGGCAAGGGTTACGCAATTTTGAGGTGCATGGAGAGCAAGGAACGCTGCTTTTTGAGGGGGATAAAGGAAGCCTGATTCGAGGTGAGGAAAGGACACCCATTGAAGTTGGTGGGCGGCGTGGTTTGTTTGGGAAGGATACGGCTATGGTATTAGATTACTTAGTCGAAGGCACACCTCTATACCTGTCTCCAACAGATAGTTTATATGCCCTTAAGGTTGCAGATGCAGCACGTCAGTCAGCAGAAACAGGAAAGACGATAAGCCTAATGGCATAGAACCACACTGTGAGAGTACGGCATCATCAACGAAGACTCTACAAATAGCCTAGAAGCTATTCATTCACCCAGCAGGTCTAGGACTTACGCACAGATGCTACACAGAGTAGGGGCGAGGCATGCCTCGCCCCTACAGATGGTGGTTTAAAGGTAAATTTGCGTAAGTCC
>JAIUYC010000098.1 GCA_020216575.1 Coleofasciculus sp. S288
TACCGACTTCATTTGCGTGGTGAGGATGGGTTCGGCACCGGGAAACTTCTCAAAAGCAAACCGAGGGATTTTCGTTACCACATAGTCAATCGTCGGTTCAAACGAAGCGGGTGTCTGCTGCGTAATGTCGTTAGGAATTTCGTCCAGGGTGTAGCCCACGGCTAGCTTAGCGGCAAACTTGGCAATTGGGAAACCGGTTGCCTTCGAGGCTAGGGCTGAACTTCGAGAAACACGGGGGTTCATCTCAATTACAACCACTTCACCGTTGATGGGATTCACGGCAAACTGAATATTGGAGCCACCTGTTTCCACGCCAATCTCGCGGATGATTTTAACCGAGTAATCCCGCAACCTCTGGTATTCTTTATCCGTCAGCGTTTGGGCGGGGGCGACAGTAATTGAGTCGCCGGTATGGATGCCCATCGGGTCTAGGTTTTCAATCGAACAGATAATCACGACGTTATCCGCCAAGTCGCGCATCACCTCTAGCTCAAACTCTTTCCACCCCAAGAGCGACTTTTCAACTAAGATTTGAGACACTGGCGAGGCATCCAAACCTCCTTGTGCCATTTCTTCATACTCTTCCTGGTTGTAGGCAATACCGCCTCCCGTACCGCCGAGGGTAAACGCAGGGCGAATAATCAGGGGATAGATGCCGATTTGTTTGGCGATCGCTTTTGCCTCTTCCAGGTTGCTGGCAATCCCTGAAGGACACACGCCTATCCCGATCCGTTCCATGGCTTGTTTGAACAGCAGGCGATCTTCAGCCATCTCAATGGCCTCCAGCTTTGCCCCGATTAACTCGACGCCGTACTTATCTAGGACACCACTTTTTGCCAACGCTACAGCGACGTTTAGGGCAGTTTGTCCTCCCATTGTCGGTAATAAGGCATCGGGTCGTTCTTGCTCAATGACCTTCTCCACAATTTCCGGTGTTATTGGCTCAACATAGGTGCGGTCAGCCGTTTCCGGGTCGGTCATAATCGTGGCAGGATTGGAGTTCACCAGCACGACTTCATACCCTTCTTCCCGGAGGGCTTTGCAAGCTTGAGTGCCGGAGTAGTCAAACTCACTAGCTTGTCCAATCACAATCGGGCCAGAACCCAGAAGTAAGATTTTGCGGAGGTCATCGCGGCGGGGCATAGTTGTTCGTCCGTCATTGCGTCACAGTTTTTAAGACCAGATCATTGTAAAGGCTCTGACCTAGATTAGTGTTGTAAATATAAGTCAACTTTTCCAAGATTCGATGACTTAGCTTATACCGTTCGAGGTGTTTTTAGATGGCAACAGATGTAGGGAGCATGTCATTGATGGTCAGCCCACCTTGCTCGAAGGCTACGCCTACATCCCCTACCATCTACATACCTAACACCTATTTTCAGATTAAGCACCATGAGCTGTCGCTCACAATGAAGGAATGAAAATCCTTCTCTCCTGACCCCTGACTCCTGATTCCTGACTCCTGACTCCTATTTTCAAGCAAGATGTGAGTTTACTAACTGCACATCTTGCGCAGCGTCTTTGAAAAAGCAGTGAAGACACTCTAGGAGTGGGGGGACTCCTATAATTTGGGAAGCGTGCAATAATAATCCGTCTATCCCTTGCGATCGCGTCTCCATGGTTAAAATCCCCGATACTACCGCCGAACTAGCTGCTGTCCTCGAACAACCTGTTGACCTAAATTTCCAACTCCCTGACCCTGATGATCAAGAGATTCAAGAGCATGACTTTCAGCAGCTAGTCGATAACGCTTGGTTAGTTTGCGATCGCTTCGACCTGCAAACTGAAATCTGGCGGGGACGGATTTTGCGAGTGGTGCGCGATCGAGAAAAACGAGGGGGTGACGGACGGGGAACAGGATTTTTAAACTGGCTCAAAAGTCGAGAAATCAGTAAAAGTCAGGCTTACTCGTTAATAGAATTGGCAAACAGTGCCGATACCCTCTTATCTGAGGGAAAACTTAACCCCGATGCCATTCGGAACTTCAGCAAACGGGCATTTGTTGAAACCGCAAAATCTGCCCCAGAAGTGCAACAACTCGTTGCTGATGCCGCCCAAAAAGGCGATCGCATTACCCGTCGCGAAGTCAAGCAACTCTCCGATGAATGGATGGCGATGTCCTCAGAGTTGTTACCCGATGAAGTTAAGGAAAAAGCTGCTTCGGGTACAATGCCTGCGCGTTTCCTCGCGCCCCTGGTCAAAGAAATGGAGAAGTTACCCGAATCTCACCTAAAACCCTTGCAAGAAGAAGTTGCCAGTAATCCCGATGTCGATACCGTCAAACAGATCACCTCAGACGCCCGTTTCTTGGCCAAATATCTCGACGCCGCCGCCCAAGTCCAAGCGCTTCAGCACTCATCTGTGGATATGGAAATGGCACTAGGAGAAGCCCTACGACTCGACTGTTTAAACACCGCCGCCGATTTGGTTAAACAGGCATCCGTACTAGAACAAACCGTGGGCAAACTCTACACCACCTGGAAACGTCTCAGCAGTCTGTCAGACCGATTGTATGTAGACACGGGGGCAAGTACTCCTCATTTGCGATCGCTCCTCAACTGTCTGGATCGTCTCACGAATGAAGTCATCGAAGTACCACTCGACGATACTGGCGACCAGATTATTCGTTTGAAAGTAATGACCGAGTGAAGCCCTTGCCCTTTGTAGGGTTATGCTTTACCCATATCTCCTGAAATCCAGTAGGGGTGTCCGCGATCGCAAAGCGGTAGCGACACTCTTGAGCGTTAGCATTTGGTTAACAAAATCCTTGTTTTTGTCCTTTCCCATATGATGATATAGCAAAAGGCTCCAGGGCAGAAGACAGTGGTTCGACAGGCTCACCAATCAGGCAGAAGGGATGCATATTGACTGGCCAAGGTTTCAGGATTCTGCTTTGTCCTAATCGCCTTGGCGACTGCTATAAATTGAGGGGCTTGTGACAAATGCATCTCGAAACTTTTTTGAATGCGTGACTTTTGACTTCCAAACGCCGTCTCAGTCAGGTTCATCGTTGCTGCAATCGCCACATGTTGCAGATGGGTGTTGACTAAATCCGCTACGATTGCTCCCTTTTTGAACAACTCACTCCAGGCACTCCAGTTCACATCAGGAGAGAACACGGAAGGAACTAAAAGATAAAGCGGTTATAGATGCGGAGTTGGTATTAGGGGATATAGGCAACAATTTGAGCGATTGAACTGAGGCGATCGCATAGCTGAGTATGCCAGATTTAAAAGTAAAACTCAAACACTAACGGCTTGGTACGACGCCAGACCGTAAGTTGAGAGGTTAATTTGATTATCCTCTCACGAACGATTTCTGGATTCATGTAAAGTTTTGTGTTAAGGAGGGACAACTTTACCTTCCAGTGTCATTGCGATCGCACTGTTAATCTTCCACCATCAGCCTAGTACCGCTACTTGGAAGTCAAAAGTCAAAAGTTCTCTGAGCATAAGGTGTTTAACCACTTGTAAGCGGGTCACTTATTTCTGCCAAGCTACACTAGTCACCCACAAAGGGTTAAGTTGTAGGGATTTTATCTCTTCTTCCTATCACCTTCCTAACACCTCTCTATGGTTCCTGATTGAACGATAAACCCCTGTCATGCCTATCAAAACGCTCAACCGCTTCGCTGCTAAGATACCTCTACGAACTGTCCTGATAGCCCCCTTTGTCTTGCAAATATTCGGAACGGTAGGACTAGTGGGATATCTCTCCTTTAGAAACGGACAGCAGGCTGTCAATGATGTTGCCACTCAACTGCGAAACGAAATTAGCCGTCGCATCCAAGAGTATCTCGATCGCTACTTAGAAAAGCCTCAACTCATCAATCAAGTTAACGCCGATGCCATTCGTCTCAATCAGTTAAACTTAGAGGACTCAGCTAGCCTAGAGCGCCATCTGTGGCATCAAATTCAAGCATTTGATTCTGTTACCTACATTCAATTTGGCACGGAAAAACGAGAATTCATAGGCGTCGAACGCTTGGACGATAGCAGAATAACCTTGGAAATATCCGGAAAATCGACGGGTTATGCTTACTCGACCTATGCTACAGATGCCCAAGGCAATCGTACCAAACTGTTAAAAGCTACCCCGAACTACAATCCTCGGATTCGACCTTGGTACACCGCCCCAGTCAAGGCTGGCAAGTCTACTTGGAGTAATATCTACCCTTACTTTAACTTTCCGAAGCTGGCAATTACTCAGGGATTACCACTCTACGACACTAGAGGGACTTTACTGGGAGTGACAGGAGTTGATTTATCGTTGTCACAAATTAGCGAATTTTTACGAAGCATAAGAATTGGTCGTCACGGACAAACGTTTATTATTGAGCGTACTGGTTTACTAGTAGCAACGTCCGCACCTGAACAGCCATTTCATCTCAATAATGGGAAACCGGAACGCATTCAGGCTATAGATAGCCGCGACGCCTTGACTCGTTCAACAGCAAGACATTTAATCTCTCATTTTGGCGACTTCTCGAAAATCAATAGCAGCCAACAACTTGATTTTGAAATCAACGAGCAGCAGCAATTTGTACAGGTAACACCCTTTCAGGACAGTCAAGGACTGAATTGGGTAGTGGTTATTGTTGTACCAGAAGCTGACTTCATGGAGCAAATTAACGCCAACACCCGCACGACTATCCTGCTGTGTATTGCTGCTTTGATAGTGGCTACAGCGGTTGGTATTCTGACGGCTTGGTGGGTGATTAAACCACTTCTCGACTTGAATACAGCGGCAAAAAATATTGCTCAAGGACAATGGCAGCAGCGGGCAGAAATTGAACGGGCTGATGAGGTGGGAGAACTGGCAAAATCATTCAACAGTATGGCTCATCAATTGCAAAAATCCTTTGCTGCCTTAGAAGCTAAAAATGCTGAACTGAATGTCTTAAATGAGGCATTATCGGAACGTGAGAGGTGGCTAAATCAGTTCTTTGAAGCCATACCCGTAGGAGTGTCCGTGCATGATGCCACTGGGCAAATTTACTATGCTAATCAGCTTGCCAAGCAATTATTGGGCATCATTACTCTACCCGACGCAAGAGCTGAGCAATTGGCAGACGTGTATCAAGTTTATCGGAGTGGAACCGGGCAATTATATCCGATCGCGGATTTACCCGTCGTGCGATCGCTCAAGGGCGAACGAGTTAAAGCTGATGACCTTGAACTTCACCAACCCGATAAAATTATCCCCTTGGAAGTGTCTACTATGCCCATTTTTGATGAAACGGGGAAAATTGTCTATGCGATCGCTGCTTTTCAGGATATCAGCGATCGCAAACAGGCAGAGAAACTGATCGCAGATTACAGTCGCACTTTGGAACTCCAAGTCACCGAACGAACCCAACAACTCCAGCAAAACGTTGCGGAACACAAGCGGACAGAGGAAGCACTGCGCCAAAGTGAAGCACAAAATCAAGCCATCCTTGCTGCCATCCCTGATTTGATGTTTCGAGTCAGCGCTGGGGGCATTTATTTGGGTTATGTCGCCACCCACGAACTCATAGACTTGTTGCCACCCGATTTTAGTCCGGTTGGCAAGCACATCAGGGAATTTTTGCCCCCAGAGGTTGCCCAACGCCACCTCCACCATCTAGAAAAAGCCCTGGCGACGGGGAGAAACCAAATTTACGAACAGCAACATCGGATTGACGGCAAACTGCAATATGAAGAAGTTCGAGTCGTCCCCAGCGGTGAGAAGGAAGTGCTGTTTATGATTCGAGATATTAGCGATCGCAAATGCGCCGAACAAGCCCTGCGTCAAAAAAATGAGGAACTTGCCAACGCCCTAGAAAAACTTCAAGCTGCCCAAGAAGAACTGATCCACTCCGAAAAAATGGCAGCCTTGGGACAACTGATTGCAGGCGTTGCTCATGAAATCAATACTCCACTCGGAGCTATCCGCGCCTCAATTGGCAATATCACCACTGCTCTCGATAAATCCATTCAACAATTACCTGAGCTGTTCCAGCAACTTTCTCCCTCTCAGCAAGCTGATTTCTTTGCATTACTAGAAGCCACCCAGCAAAATCCCCAATCCCTCTCTTCTAGAGAAGAACGGCAAATCAAACGGGCTTTCAGAAATGAGTTAGACGCTCAAGGGATTGATAATGCCGATACTCTGGCTGCCACGTTAGTTAACATGGGTATCACTAGCGATATTACTCGTTTTATCCCCCTATTCCAATCATCTAGCCACCGTTTTATTGTAGATGTTGTTTACAATCTCTCCGTGCAACAAATGAATAGTCAGAATATCATGCTAGCTATAGAGCGAGCTGCAAAAATTGTTTTTGCTCTTAAAAGTTACACTCGTCAAAGTGATTCTGGTCAAATGACAAAGGCTTTGATTACAGAAGGCATTGATGTTGTCCTCACCATTTACCAGAATCAGTTGAAACAGGGTATTGAAATTATTAAAAATTATCAGGTAATTCCTGCTGTATTTTGTTATCCAGATGAACTCAATCAAGTTTGGACAAATTTACTCCATAATGCCATCCAAGCCATGAACAACAAAGGAACGTTAGAGATAAGTGTTACTGAGAAAAATCATCAGATTGTGGTGGAAATTACCGATTCTGGATGTGGCATTTCTCCAGAAATTCAATCGAAGATATTTGAGCCATTTTTCACGACTAAGCCTGCTGGAGAAGGGAGCGGTTTAGGACTAAACATTGTCCGCAAGATTATCGATAAGCACCAGGGAACCATTGAGGTGGAATCAGTACCGGGGAAAACCACATTTACCGTGTCAATCCCAATCACTACGTAGTACGGCTGGAAAGAGTGCTATAGCTATTCTAAATCATCCGTGAGATTGGCTTTTTTTATAAACCGCTCCAGGCACAGAGTCTACAGAGAAGAGAAAAGGATGTTTTCAGGAATCATTTAGGATTGCTATACATCCATTTAAGTATTAAGTACGTTTTGAATTTTGAATTTTAGAGGGGAGGAAAGCATGTATTGAATTCATTAAATCTAAAATCGCTCGCTTCAAAATTGAGTAATTTATTATCGATAAACTGTTCTGCTTCTACCCATGTCACAGAATCATTCTGATACCAAAGCCTTACTAGAGCTAGCCATAGACAAATATCCCCTAATATTGCCTCCGCACACTCCAGCGCTCGACGCGATCACCACGATGAGTCAAGCTTGTACTAGTTATACCTTAATCGCAGACCGACAGAAACCCGTGGGAATTGTCACCGAGCGCGATGTCGTTAGATTCAGTGTCAGTAAGATGTCCCTAGAGGGAACTGCTATCTCTCAGGTGATGACTCAGCAATTGGTTACCCTGCCTCTATCAGAAGCCCAAGATATCACCTCTGTATTATCCCTGTTGTGTTCCTCCAGAATTCGTCATTTGCCCATCCTGGATGAACAAGGAAACCTATTCGGCATCATCACGCCTGACAGTTGGCGACGAATTTTTACAGTCCAACTGTGGCAGGAAACCATCATTGAAAGGAGGCAGGAGTTGAAACAAGCTAATCAGTTCAGGCAACAGGAAATGCTGCAACGCCAACACTTAGAGGAAGCGTTGCGGCAAGCAAAGGAAAATTTTGCAGAACAAGAAAATGAACTCAAAGCAACCCAAAGTGAACTGATTCACTCAGCCAAAATGGCAGCGTTGGGACAACTGATGGCAGGCATCGCTCACGAAATTAATACCCCCCTAGGAGCAATTCGTGCTTCAGTGGGCAATATCTCCACCGCCCTAGACAAATCACTGCAACAATTACCTCAACTATTCCAGCAACTTTCTCCTCAAGAGCAAGCGGATTTCTTTGCCTTACTAGAAGCCGCTCAACACTATTCCAACTCTCTCTCCTTCAAAGAAGAACGCCAGTTCAAACGCACCCTCAAGAAAGAATTAGAAACTTTAGGAATTGAGGATGCAGACAGTATTGCTTCTACCTTAGTTAACATGGGTATTACCCAAGTAGAAGACACTTTGCCGTCATCTTCTCCAGAAAGGCAACCTTTGGATAAAACTACCCCTACCTCCTTGATTTCCCTGTTGCAATCTCCAACTCAAAGTTTAATTTTAGATGCTGTTTACAATCTTTCCGTGCAACAAAACAATATTCGGAATACTCTGCTAGCTGTTGAACGGGCTTCAAAAATTGTCTTAGCTCTGAAACGCTACGCCCATCATGATGATTCGGGACAAATGAGCCGAATCTCCGTTACAGAAGGAATTGATGTAGTGTTAACCATCTACCATCACTTGGTGAAACAAGGGATTGAGGTAATCAAGATGTATGAGGAAGTCCCTGCCATTCTTGGCTATCAAGAAGAACTGAATCAAGTTTGGACGAATCTGCTTCACAATGCTATTCAAGCAATGGATAATAGAGGGAAGTTAGAGATAGCTGTTTGTCAGCAAGATAACTATATTCTAGTGCAGTTTACTGATTCTGGAGTTGGTATTCCTCCAGAAATTCAATCCAGGATATTTGAACCATTTTTTACAACTAAGCCGACTGGAGAAGGCAGTGGTTTGGGGCTAAATATTGTTAGGAAGCTGGTTGATAAGCATCAGGGAAAAATAGAGGTAGAGAGCCAACCGGGACGGACAACGTTTAGCGTGTGGTTGCCTATTAGGGAGTAGGTGGGAGGAAGGTGGTAGAAATGGAAGTTCAAAGTTACCGCGATCTTAAAGTTTGGAAGAAGGCGATGGATTTGGTAGAAGAGTGTTATCAGTTTGCT
>JAIUYC010000099.1 GCA_020216575.1 Coleofasciculus sp. S288
AATGTAACTGGAATCATAACTTTTCCGCCACTGGAACCATAACTTTTCTGTCACAAGTTCGGTAATAGTCATTCCCAGATGAGGAGAGACCCCCTTTTTAACCTACTGGAACCATAACTTTTCTGAAAGCCCGAAATGGAAGCGTAAGCCTTCCTTTGAACACAATTAAATTTTGTCAAGTAATTGTCCAAATGTATCAAGCATTGGGAGATGAGAGAACATGTTAGCAAGGAAGAATAACAACAATTGTGAGGAATATCTTTGGGAAAGTAAACAGAAATCTGGACACGTTCACTCATGTCATTACTCAATCTGGGTGGGTTGCAGCTCCAAATCGCCTCCTCACTGGAAAAAACCGCTTAATAATGTGTAGCAATGTTTGGCAAGGTGTAGGTATACGATTAAGTCAAGCTGAAATCCAGTGTCGAATGTAACCCAAGGGCTGTGCGGGAGTACCTAGCTCTTGAAAAAGCTGGTAATTGGAGCGCTGGTTTTTAGATATACCATCGCCTAAGATGACGACCATGCTTACAGATTCCGAGTTCGACAACTGGTGTTGCCGCCAGCGCCTGGAAGAAGCATCTCGAAAGACTATAGAAATAATCCGCTGTTCGGAACCCTCACGGCATGTTGGAGGAGGGAGAAGAAACGTTTCGGGTCGCTATCCCAGCCACAAAATGGGAGTGACCATCCAGTTTGAGTCTCACAAAGTTGAGCTGCCGTTTATATACCAACTCGAACACGACTGTGATGTTCTAGAGTTCTATGACCAACCGCCTCCTATCAAACTGAGTTATCAGTCGGAAGATGGACGAAATCGCGGTTTCTACATAACCCCAGACTTTTTTGTCCTACGAGAGAACTCAGCCGGTTGGGTAGAGTGCAAAACCGAAGATCAACTACAAGAACTTGCTTCAAAAAGCCCCAATCGTTACGTCCTGGGACAAGACAATCAGTGGCACACTCCACCAGGAGAACGCTATGCCGAGCAATTGGGATTCTACTTTCGCCTTTGGTCAAACGCTGAGATTGATTGGACTTTACATCGCAACCTGGAATTTAGTGAGGACTACTATCGAAGTGAATGTTACCCAGTTGCGGAGTCAGCAATTAATACAGTTGTTTCGCTAGTTTCTGCTCAAAGAGGAATCACACTGGCTGAGTTATTGCATCATGCACAGGGGGTCAGTCCAGATGAAATTTACTTCATGATTGTCTATGAGGAAATTTTTGTCGATTTAACAGCATCTTCCTTGGTGGAGCCTTCTCGATGCCTAGTCTTTCGAGACCAGCAATCAGCTAGGGCTTACAGTTTAATGGCCCTATCACAGGCGACTGCTGACATCATCACTTCCCCAGTCATTGATATTGTTGCTGGTACATCAGTTGACTACGATGGCAAAACCCTAACCATTGCTTTGGTTGGAGAAACGTCCATTCTTCTTCACAAAGAAAATAAAGAGCTACTTGAGCTGGATTTAACTGCCTTTGAGAACTTGGTGCGTCTGGGTAAGATAACAAGCAAAAGAGCCGAGGTCAAAGGCGGCTTGAGCGCAGAAGCGATGGGGTTATTCAAAAAAGCCAGTGAGCATGATTTAAAAGAAGCAAACCGTCGTTATCGCCTAATTGAGCCATATCTAGGTGGACAACTAATTAGAACCAATACAGAATATGAACGCTCTATCCGAAACTGGTTGGCGGCGTATCGTAAGGCTCAACAACAATATGGCTACGGCTACATTGGACTCATACACTTCAACCATGCCAAAGGCAATCGCTCCCGCAAACTGCCTCAATACACTTTAGAACAGATAGAAAAGTTTATTTCCGAGGACTACGAAACCAAGAAACAGAAGCGAAAGTACGAGGTGTACGCAGCTTTTGTTGAAGCCTGTTCACAAGCAGGGATTCCTGTTGACCAAACTCCCAGCTACAAAACTTTTATTAATGAGATTAAGCGGCGAGAGGGTTACTCTCAAACCCTAAAGCGCTCTGGACATCGCGCTGCCTATCAACTGGAGTCTTTCTACTGGGAGTTAGAGTTAACTACACCTAGACACGGCGATTTCCCCTTGCATATTTGCCATATTGACCACACCCAGTCAGATGTCGAACTCAGGTGTTCCCGTACAGGCCGTGTTCTAGGTAGAGCTTGGATAACCTTCTTAGTCGATGCTTTCACCCGGCGCATCCTGGCAGTTTACGTGAGCTACGACCCGCCTTCCTACCGCTCTTGCATGATGGTGCTGCGGATTTGTGTTCAGCGCCACGGACGACTACCCCAAATTATTGTGACAGACAATGGCAAGGAGTTTCATAGTACCTACTTCGAGACCCTTTTAGCCCTGTTTGAGTGTACCCTGAAGCATCGTCCGGCAGCCAAATCGCGGTTTAGTGCGGTCTGTGAGCGCCTGTTTGGAACAACTAACACTCAGTTTCTCTATAACCTGGCTGGAAATACTCAAATTACCAAGAAAGTCAGGCTGATGACTAAATCTGTCAATCCCAAGGGGTTGGCTCTCTGGACGCTGGGTCTTTTATATCTGTACCTGTGCGAGTGGGCTTACGAAGTCTATGACACCACACAACACCCAGCGTTAGAAGGACAAAGCCCGCTCGAAGCCTTTGCCGCAGGAATTGCCCAGTATGGAAGTCGCTCTCACAAATGGATTCCCTACGACGAAAATTTCCGCATCCTAACGTCACCAACCACAGCTCAAGGGAAAGCCAAAGTCCAACCGGGTCAAGGAGTGAAGATTGAGTATAAATACTACTGGTCTAATACCTTCCGAGACCCGGAAGTAGAAAACACTTGGGTGGATGTACGTTATGAACCCTTCAACGCTGGGATTGCCTATGCCTATGTCCGAGGACAGTGGGTTGAGTGCATTAGCGAACACTATGCCCTCTTCCGGGGACGCTCCGAGAAGGAGATTCAACTGGCTAGTGCCCAGTTAAACAAGCGCAATCAGAACCACACCAAGAATTACAGAGTCCGAGCCAAACAATTAGGGCAATTCCTTGCCAGTACGGAGGCTTGTGAAGTTTTGCTGGAACAGCGCCTGCGTGATGCTCAAGCACAGGAAGTATTTCAGGTAATTGATGGAGGTCTACCAAACCTCAATCCCTATAGCCAATCGCAGGTCACTAACACGGATGACGACAAGGACGAACGGCACTCACCAACTCAATTAGAACGGAATGAACCTATCGAGCCAAACAAGCTCAAACTCTTCAAAAGCTATTAGCTATGTCAACAGAAAGACAATTCCCACCTGAAGTACTCACCTCACCTGATGAGGCGAGGCTTGCCTACTATGATGCCTACACGATGGGGCATCCCTATTTAGATGAAGCTTTTGAGATGCTCAAACCTATCATCCGCAACGCGGGAGAGTCGCGGGTCATTTTCATCGTTGGACCCACTGGGGTGGGCAAGACAAAATTACGACTTCTGGCTGAAAAATGGCTGATTGAAGAAAACCTTGCAACTTTGCAAACTGACCGAGGTCGTATTCCAGTTGCTAGTGTTGAGGCGGTTCTCCATAAATCGGGTTTGTTTAACGCTAAAGACCATCTTAAACGCTCCCTGTTTGCCCTTCAGGAACCCGAACAGCTTGTTGAACACAAGATTGACTATGGAGTACGGGGCATCCGCCGCAATGAAGACGGGCAAATCGTTATCGAGTCAATAATTCTTGAAACTGAACTGGGGTGGGCGCTAGAGCAAGCTCTCAAACACCGACGCCCCTATATTTTCTTTATTGACGAAGCGCACCATATGTTGGCGGTAGCAAGCGGACGGAAGCTAACGGACGTGCCAGAAGCGATTAAGTCCCTTGCGAACCGGACAGAGGTGGTACATGGCTTGCTGGGAACTTATGAACTGTTGACGCTCCACGATATTGGCGACCAATTAAGCCGACGCAGTGTGTACATCCATATCCCCCGCTATAATGCCGAATTTATCGAGGATAGAGAGGTATGGCAGAGTGTGGTTTGGGGATTCCAGCTTCAGATACCAACCGTTGAGCCGCCTGATTTTTTGTCTAATTGGGAATACCTGTATGAGCGTAGCCTTGGGTGCGTGGGTATTTTCAAAAATTGGTCTAGGAATGCTCTTGCCGATGCTCTCTTTACAGGAGCAAAGACTGTCACGCTCAAACATCTTGAACAACGTGCGCTATCAGTTGGTCAGTGCCGGAACATTCTCAAGAAAATCAAAGAAGGCGAGAAGCGGTATGCAGATATTGAAGGCAAAGTCGAGGAACTACGTAATGAACTGGGTCTGGGATTAAAACCTACTTCGAGAAGGAATCCAAGGTCAATGTCATCCCGAAAGCCACAGGAGGAGGGGACGACCAAGTCACGGGGACATAACACAGGTGTGGGTCAGCGTAATCCTAAGCGAGATCAAGTGGGAGTAGGCAAAAATGCTGGATAAGAAGTTGACGATTTACAAGTCGTTGGATTTACAAAAGCCTGCTCTTCCAAAGCGCAGCTATCTCTATTCTCTGGAACCATTGGGTGTAGGAACGCCTGAAGTGGAGTGCTTAACCAGCTACGTGACTCGACTCGCTGAAGCTCATAGTGTAGCGACGGGGGTACTGATGCTCCAAGAGATTATACCCCTGTTGAACGAGCAGTATGAGTTTAAAACCGAACAGGCTCGACTAAATTACCAATATGGTCACATGAATCAAAGCCGCTCTAAGCGAGCATTGAACGGAATGGGAGTCATGGCAGCAAGTATGGTTCAAGTCCTTGAGCAGTTAACCCTACGTAGCGGCTTACGTTCTTTAACGATGCTCAAATGGGTTAATGTGCTGCCGACGCGGGGTTTACTTCGACCCATCAGAGCTTGGTGTCCGCTTTGCTACTACGAGTGGCATAAAGTAGGGCAGGTAATACGTGACCCCCTAATTTGGACAATAGAGGTGGTTACAGTGTGTCCCCACCATCATCAACGCTTGCTTTATCATTGTCCCCATTGTCACAAACCAAACCGCGTGTGGGCTTGGCACTTGCGACCTGGATACTGTTCAGATTGTGGAGAGTGGCTGGGAATTTCTCCAGCAGTAGTTTCTCAAGAGGTTTTGTCAAAAAATGAACTGAAGTGGCAATTGTGGGTAGTAAATAACATCGGAGAGTTGCTTGCTGCTTCACAGAGTCTATCCTCAGAACCCCCCAAAGCAAGAGTTACTCAAAATATTGTTGCTAGTGTTAACCAAGTTGCTCAAGGAAGTATATCGACTTTTGTGCGGTTGCTCGGAAAGTACAAGAGGTCGCTACGAGAGTGGCACTCAGGCAGACAAATTCCTCAACTTAGTAACCTTTTGCCTATCTGTCATTTTCTGGAAATATCACTGTTGGATTTTCTAACAGGAAATATTGCAATCACACATCTGGACAGGTTGAACACACAGCTTCAAGGCAAGCAACAATCATCGCGACGAAGACCTCCTAAAAAAGTTGACTCAGAAAAAGTTCGCTCTATCCTGCAAGCGGCACTTGAGGAGAATCCTCCACCGTCCATGAAAGACGTGCTTAAACGCCTTGACAAGAACTGCTCCGAGCAAGTGTACCCTCATTTTCCAGATTTATACAGTGCAATCTTGTCGCGATATGCTGCTTACAAAAAAGCTAAATCCCAAGAAGAAATGCGAAGTTCCCTAGAAGCAGTGATAGAGAGAAAAGAATATCCACCACCGTCGATGGAGGAAGTCGGGAGACGACTTCAACCCGATAGGCGTACTCTCGAAAGAAATTGTCCGGATTTATGCCGCATCATCAAAGACAGATATGCCGATTATCTCAAAACTTCCCGGAGGGAAAGCGAAGAACAAATTCGTCAAGAAGTTCGGCAGGCTGCCCTCAAAGTTCATGCCGAAGGGCGGAATCCTCAGTCTCATACACTCGCAAAGCTTCTAACAAAGCCAGGTGTGCTGCGTAATAAAGAGGCTATAGCTGCCTTGTACGAAGTGCGGTGTTTCCTTGGCTATGAAAAATAAGATAACTGTCAAAAAAATAACTCATCAATCTACAATCGGTTAATTGCTAGCTCAATAAAACCCACACATTTTGAAGACATTTTATTGAATTG
Organism: Coleofasciculus sp. S288; assembly: GCA_020216575.1. Taxonomy (GTDB): domain Bacteria; phylum Cyanobacteriota; class Cyanobacteriia; order Cyanobacteriales; family Coleofasciculaceae; genus JAIUYC01. Next base: position 6,104 of record JAIUYC010000099.1, read on the forward strand.
TGCGAAATGTGCTTAAAGCGATGAATTATGGGGTTTGACGTGCTAACTAGCTACGATACATGGGATTTGACTCAACCCATCTTACTGCCCCGCAGCCATCTGTACCAACTCGAACCAATTGGGATTGGCACCCCTTTAGTGGAGAGCTTGACTAGCTTTATAGCCCGGTTGGCTGAGGTTCATTGTGTACCTCCAAGAATATTGATCTCAAAAATAATTACACCATTTCTGGAACAAATCTTTGTCAAGAGATGCACCAATAGGGGGTTAAGGTCATTGTTTGACCGAGCTAGAGCTTTGAATGGTACTGGGCGTATGGCAAGGGATTTCGTTGAGGCGCTCGAAAAGTTAACTGTTCGGGACGACTTACGATTTCTGACTTTATTGAATTGGAGTGATATCCTTGTGCCAAGAGGCTTATTGCGTGAGCGCAAAGCTTGGTGCCCAGCTTGCTACAAACAGTGGCGTACATCAGGGCGGGTAGTTTATGAACCGCTGCTGTGGTCAATAGATGCCGTTACTGTGTGTCTCTCTCATCATCAACCTCTATGCAACCACTGTCCTCACTGTCAGCAGCAACTGCCTCTGCTAACGTGGCGAACTCGTCCGGGATACTGCTCAATTTGTGGTGAGTGGTTGGGTATCACCTCAAATTGGGATTTTTCCAAGGGTAAGATTCCATCGGCAGATGAGTCGGGATGGCACAGTTGGGTAGCAAATACAATCGGAGAGTTGATAGCTGTTGCCCCTTACCTGTCATTGCCACTGACTCAAATCAAGGTTACGAAGGCTCTTTGTGCTGCTATAGAAATAGTAACTCAAGGGAATATAGCAGCCTTCGCCGCTCTACTAAAGATGCCCAAAAACACCGTCTGGGGCTGGCAAGCCGGGAAAGTCTTACCACCACTTGATGCCCTTGTAAAAATTTCTCATTGTCTTGGGATATCTCTTGTAGATTTCTTGACTCAAGAGGTAGATATAATCAAGACCAGCAAAAAACTACTTCTGCCTTCTCCTGGGCAGCAGAAGAAAATACGGGCATCCCCTCGCTCATTTGACTCAACCCAAGTACAACAAGCGTTGTCCTCTATACTTGCTGAGTCTCAGCAGCCACCGCCAACCCTGAAAGAGGTTGCTGAAAGTTTAGGATACAATAGAAGGCTTCTCTATCGGCACTTTCCCGATTTGTGTTATGCGATCGCTGCCAAATCTCGTCAATATCTACATACTCGCCGTCTGGAAGCAGTAGCTCACTGCTGTGAGGAAGTACGACAGGCTACATTGAAGCTACATAGTCAAGGTGAATATCCTACCGAAGCTCGTGTCTCACTGTTAATCTCTAAGCCAGGATACTTTAGATACAAACAAGTTCGTTCTGCCCTTTTGGAAGCACGACGCGAACTTGGTGAGAGACAATCTAAGATGCTTGAGTAACTACCATAAAACCTAAAATCTGCCAGGAAAGAGTAGAAGCATAAGTTTTCCGAGGTGAATTGGAAGCATATGGGTTCCGTCACGGAAAAGTTATGGTTCCAGTCACAGACAAGAGGCACCAGACCCCCATTTTAATAAGCTGGTGACAGGATTTGAACCTGCGGCCGGCGGTTTACAAAACCGCTGCTCTACCACTGAGCTACACCAGCAGCTAAAGTCAGCATAGCACACTCCTTGGCTGGGCAATAAGCCAACAAAAGAGCCATTTCTAATTATATCACTGATTTTTGCGATGCTGCCACAATCTTTTCAAAAATAACCAGCGATAAACTTGGCATTCTTACTTGTGTTATCACAATAACGTATTGCATTTTGCGACTCATTAAAAATAAACCAGGAGCTAGATGCAATTAAAGCAAGATTTAGAGCAACCGTCGCCAGCCGTAAAGTATCCGTTGGCGATCGCACGGCGTTGATTAATTTCGTTACTGACTGTACAGAAACGTCCTCATCTGCGGTACTATCTATAGTTCATGGTAAAAATATCGGTATCCCGACCGAATAACCGTAGTTTTAAAGGAGGACGTATCGATGCAGTTATGGCAAAAAATTACTCAACTTAGAGAACCTCACCGGTGGAGCCAACAGCTCGCTAGATGGCTCCAACCTAGGTCTTTGCGAAGATTTGTGTCCCTATTTCTGGTAGGGGTAAGCTTGAGTGTAGCGATCGCCTCTTGCTCTGGCGACAACACTAACAATCCCAATGCCAGTTCTGCAAGTAGCTCCGCTGCTCAGAAGGACGATGTGGAGCTAACCCTTGTCTCCTTCGCAGTTACTAAAGCCGCCCACGACGAGATCATCCCCAAGTTTGTCGAACAGTGGAAAAAAGAACATAACCAAAACGTCACCTTCCAGCCCAGCTATGGTGGATCGGGTACCCAAACCCGTGCTGTGATTGATGGCTTGGAAGCCGATATCGTACACCTAGCACTTGCCCTCGACACCAAGAAAATTGAGAAAGCAGGCTTAATTGAACCCGGATGGGAACAAGAAGCTCCCAATAACGCCATTGTCAGTAAGTCTGTAGCAGCGATCGTCACCCGCGAAGGCAATCCCAAAGGTATCAAAACCTGGGCTGATTTAGCCAAACCAGATGTAAAAGTGATTACAGCTAACCCCAAAACCTCTGGCG
>JAIUYC010000100.1 GCA_020216575.1 Coleofasciculus sp. S288
ATGGCGGTCCGGGCTTAGTGGCAAACACCTATCTAGAGGGTACTTATAGCGAGTACTATCCCAATATTTCCCAAGACACCGGGGGGATGAAAAAGCTGTTCAAGCAGTTCTCCTTCCCGCGTGGGATTCCCAGCCACGTTGCCCCTGAAACGCCTGGGTCTATTCACGAAGGGGGTGAATTGGGTTATGCCGTTTCTCATGCTTACGGGGCTGCTTTCGATAACCCTGACTTAGTGGTTTGCTGCGTCGTGGGTGATGGAGAAGCGGAAACAGGACCCCTCGCTACGGCTTGGCATTCGAATAAATTCCTCAACCCCGTTACAGATGGTGCAGTACTGCCTATCCTGCACCTGAATGGTTACAAGATTGCCAACCCGACGGTACTGGCACGCATTAGCCATGAGGAGTTAGAAAGCTTATTTGTCGGCTACGGCTACAAGCCCTATTTCGTGGAAGGCTCTGAGCCAGAAATTATGCACCAGTTGATGGCTGGGACTCTAGATACCGTCATCGAGGAAATTAAAGCCATTCAGCACGACGCTCGCACCAATGGCAATACCCAGCGTCCCCAGTGGCCAATGATTATTTTGCGATCGCCCAAGGGTTGGACTGGTCCCAAGGAAGTGAATGGCAAGAAAACCGAGGATTATTGGCGATCGCACCAAGTTCCCTTTGCCGAGTTAGCCAGTAAGCCAGACCACATCAAACTCCTCGAAGACTGGATGAAAAGCTACAAGCCAGAAGAACTCTTCGATGAAAATGGCAAGTTGATTGACGAACTCGCAGAACTGGCTCCCAAGGGACATCGGCGCATGGGTGACAACCCCCACGCCAACGGCGGCATCCTGCTCAAAGACCTGAGAATGCCGGATTTCCGGGATTATGCCGTTGAGGTGACCAAGCCCGGTACGGAGTACGCAGAAGCCACTCGCGTTTCAGGACAATTCCTGCGCGATGTCATGAAGCTCAACGAGTCAAGGCGCAACTTCCGAATCGTGGGTCCGGACGAAACTGCCTCCAACCGTTGGGGCGATGTGTTTGAAGCGACCGATCGCACCTGGATGGCAGACACATACTCCTATGACGATCACCTGTCGCCAGACGGTCGGGTGATGGAAATTCTCAGCGAACATACCTGTCAAGGTTGGTTAGAAGGCTATTTGCTCACGGGGCGTCATGGTTTCTTCTCCTGCTACGAGGCGTTTATCCACCTCGTTGACTCGATGTTCAACCAGCACGCCAAGTGGCTGGAGAGTTGTCGTCACATTCCCTGGCGCAGACCCATCGCCTCCCTCAACTACCTGCTGACCTCCCACGTTTGGCGGCAAGACCACAATGGTTTTAGCCACCAAGACCCTGGTTTCATCGACCATGTCGTCAACAAGAAAGCAGCGATCATTCGGGTTTACCTGCCACCGGATGCCAACACACTGTTATCCGTGACCGACCACTGCCTGCGGAGTCGCCACTACGTCAACGTCGTCGTTGCCGGAAAACAACCCGCGTTGCAGTACCTGGATATGGATGCTGCCGTCAAGCACTGCACCCACGGCGTCGGCATCTGGGAATGGGCAAGCAACGACCAAGACGGCGAACCCGATGTGGTGATGGGGTGTTGTGGAGATATTCCCACCTTAGAAACCCTGGCTGCTGTTGATATGTTGCGTCAATACTTCCCTGACCTGAAGGTGCGGTTCGTGAACGTGGTGGACTTGATGAAACTCCAGCCCGAAACCGAACATCCTCACGGTCTTTCCGATAAAGACTTTGACTCCCTGTTTACCACGGACAAGCCGATTATCTTCGCCTTCCACGGCTATCCCTGGCTAATTCACCGCCTGACCTACCGCCGAACAAACCATAAGAACCTCCACGTCCGGGGATACAAGGAAGAGGGAACGACGACCACGCCCTTTGACATGGTTTTCCGGAACGATATGGATCGCTTCCATCTGGTCATGGACGTAATCGATCGCGTCCACAAACTCCAGTACAAAGGAGCACACGTCAAACAGATGCTCCGCGATAAACTAGTCGAACATGTGCATTACATCTCCAAGTATGGGGATGATATGCCGGAGATTCGCGACTGGAAGTGGCCTTACTCTGGTACTCCTTCTGCACAAAAACCTTGGGACGCCCAACAAACTCGACCGGAAGAAGCAGGAGATGAGGCAGAGTCAGTGCGATCGGGTGCTCCTGTTGAGAAGTAAGCTGAGTATTCTCCAGCCTTGAGAAAAAACCGCTTTCTTAACGCAGATAGTATCAAATTCATCTAGCTTTATTAATTCCGGTTCCCTTCCCTGATTCATGGGGAGGGGTTTCAGCATTTTTGCAAGAGGTCTATTTTTTTGCAATCCTTATAATTTGGAGTTCCTACATCTACGCCAACTAGTAATAATGACCCAACCCAAAGCCCTCCAAACTCTACTCGAAGCCGTTGCTGCTGGCGAAATCAGTCCAACTGTTGCCCTAGACAACCTCAAGCATTTAGCCTATGAGCCAGTGGGGGATTTTGCCAAAATTGACCACCATCGTACCATCAGAACGGGCTTTCCAGAGGTGATTTGGGGACCGGGAAAGACGCCTGAGCAAATTGCTCAGATTATGGAAGCGATGCGACTGCGTAATCCCATAGTTATGGCGACGCGGATTGAGCCGGATGTCTTTGCCAAGCTAGAAGAAAAAGTCCCAGACGTACAATACTATCCAATGGCGCGAATCTGTGCGATCGCGCCCAAGACACTTCAACCCAAATATTCAGGAACGATTAGTCTTATCTCTGCCGGTACGGCTGACTTAGCCGTAGCCGAGGAAGCTGCGGTTACGGCAGAACTCTCTGGTTTTCAGGTGCAGCGCCTCTGGGATGTTGGAGTTGCCGGGATTCACCGCTTGTTGAGCAATCGACAGGTAATTTCTGAGGCAGATGTCCTGATTGTGGTTGCGGGTATGGAAGGAGCATTACCCAGCGTCGTTGCTGGTTTAGCGGATTGTCCGGTAATTGCTGTCCCCACCAGTGTTGGCTATGGCGCGAATTTCGGAGGCCTTGCCCCCCTCTTGACAATGCTAAACTCTTGTGCTGCTGGAATTGGAGTCGTGAATATTGATAATGGGTTTGGTGCGGCTGTCTTAGCTGGACAGATTCTCAGGACAGCTCATAAGTTGATGCGATCACCTGAACTGAAATAACCTTAGACTTAGAAGTCGGGTTTCTTGAAGAAACCCGACTTCTCGAACCCTGCGACTAGGGTGTCTATCTGCTTAGCTCAAAATACGATTGTCCAGCCTTGCTTCTTGACATCGTTCTTGGTGTAGGAAACACCATGCATCTTGACGCCTTGCCGATCGAGCAGGGTGATGATACCGCCTTGATTGGATAGCTGGATGTCATCTCCAGTTAAAGGTATCGTGACGACGCCGCCAGGAGCTAGGCTAAAGCCATCGAGAGGATGCTTGCGCTTCATCTGATCGGCAAGCGCCCAACCATCCAACTCTACCGTTTCGGGGCAAGTATTAATCAGCGTCACCGATTCCTTGCCGACATCATCACCAAGGGGATTAACTAAGGCAGCGATAATGCGAATCCGTTGATCCGCTTCAGGAATTCCGGGATTTAATGGGCGATCGGTTTCCTGGTCACTCAGGCGATGGCCTGTAATATCGTCAGTATGGAATACCTGCGACTGGAATGCGAGAAACACGCCAACCCACTGATTCTGTGATGGGAAGTGAATTAGCAGTCCGCCATCTTGCCAAACGCCGTCATCTTTGCGAAACTTTTCGGCGTTGCCCTGATTCATGTGAATGTCGTGGATGCCGTTACCAGGACGAAAGCCAAAATAGCGATCAGGTATAGTCTCTGGTCCCCACTTTTCTCCGAAAGCGTAGAGGACAGCATCTTCAGTTGCGATCGCTCTCGTCACATATTTGTCGATCAGCTCGTTGAGGTCATTGTCTGGCCCAGGCACATTGTAAGGCAACGGCGTCATCTTGGTGACATCAAACAGGTTTCCCCGAATGTAATCCAAGCCAAGTCCCCCAGGCTTTCTCTCCAACTCGTTGAAGCCGAAGTCTAAACCTATCAAGTCCTGAGTGATAGAGTGTTGAAACTTTTCGTCCACTAAGTACAGCAGTTCAGAAGGACTCAGCTTCGACTTAACGTTAATGGCAATGCGATGGCTGAGCTCATTATCAAGTACGCGTACCTGATAGTGAGGACTTTGTCCCATGCCCAGCTTACTATCTATAGCTCGACACTTGAGGACACCGTAATTTTTCAAAGGCATTTCTGTTCTCCTATTTTCAAGGTTGATAACTGATACGAAATCTGGGTTGACTACCCCTTTTGTGAAATAAACCGCAGAGGCGCAGAGGTCACAGAGAGAGAAGAAGAGGAGATAAAGAGATAAAAAAGGTTACAGCAGTGGATATTGCTATATCTCACATTTAATTGGCAGTAGCCAAAGCGCCTACAATTCTTATGTTTCCTCATTTTGAATGTTGAATTGTTTAACTATCTGGCAGCTCAAATTCAGCAATAAATGGGGCGTGATCTGACTCTGGAAACTTGTCATCAGTCGCAAAGGCAAGGGATTCATCCGGCAGCAGTTCATTATGAATTTCAGAGCCTTTGTAATGGGCTAGCAGCGTGCGAGATATCAGCAAATGATCTAACATCCTTCTCTGACCGTGATGCAGTAAGCTAAAACGCACAGACTCGGGGATAGACCGAGCGCAGGAAACCAAAACCCGTGTAGTTAGCTTGCCATTGCCAGTATTCTCTACACTGCCACAAATGGCTTCTACGGGGACTTCGCCAGGTTCAGCGTTGAAATCGCCACAGATGACTATCATTGCCTTCTCATTCGCATCGAATAATTGGTCAATGAATAGCCGCGCTTCTAGAGCTTGCCCGACTCGCTTCATGGAAGAGACAAAGAAACCTTCTGCCCAACCGGAGGACGTTTTCCAGGTAAAGTTATTCAACTTCTGTCCTGGAATGGTTGTTGGCAATTTTGATTTCAGGTGGACATTAATGACTTCTAGAGTCTGATTATTTGGCAGCTTAATTGTGGCGTGCAGGAGAGGCCGTTCCCAGGTAACCTTATTGGGTGTAGTTTGAGCTGGGCTTGCGGTTACAAGCTGGTAGAGAGGGGCTGGGGCGTACTTATGTTTGAACTGTTCGTGCTTGATAATCTCAAAGCGACTGAGAATGACAAGATTGCGCTCATCAAAAACTTGGTTCCCGTCCGCCGTCATCGTAGACACGAGATGATAGTTAGCGTAGGGCGTTCCTTCTAGAAGTTTCTTTAAAGCCAACAATTGACGAAGTTGTCCTGGTTGTTCTTGCCCGTTAGCTTCTTGAAGGCATAGAATATCAGCATTGAGTCGGAGGAGTTGGGGTCGCATGATAGCGATACGCTCTTCCAGTGTTGGCTTTTCCCCTGGTTTGTCGTCCAAGTTCTCTAGGTTGAACGTGGCGATACGTAGTTTAGTTGGCATAGAGTTGCCTCTTGAAGTCTTGCTAAGGTTCTTCAAGAGGGCTAAAAGTTTTTCCGGAAGTTTTTAGGCAGGAGAGTTCACCCAGTATTGCAAAGGTATATGGGATGAATGGCAGTGACTAAGCTGCGACGCATCTAATTTACCTGTAATACCAAATCCGCTACGATTGCCCCCTTTTTAAGGAACCACAGAGGCACAGAGTTCACAGAGAGAAGAACACGGAGGGAATTAAAAGATAAAAGAGGTTATGGATGCGGATTTGGTATCGCGGTAGCAGGGGAGCAGGGGAGAGGAATTGAGCGCTTTTATTCTGTTTTCAGAAGATGCAATTTAAATGCGCGTTGGCTTAATCAATAGATTTCTTGCAAATATCCATGAATTTCGACTTTTGCAAGAGGTCTAATCAGGAGTGCGATCGCTTTTGCTTGAGTTATTGTAAAAATAAGTAACCTTTTAAAGGCAAAGAAAGCGATCGCTCCACGCTTGCAACTTTCCCTCAAGGACAAGCCGACACGTTTGTGAAGTCTCCTATCCCTGGTTGAAAATTCATGGTACCCGTATTGTTAACACTCACACTATCCCGATTGATAACTTGGAATGTTCCAGCATTTCGCTGTAGCTGAAAGTCCGTGTTGCTGTTGTTCCCATTCAGCACCGAACAGAAGGTTTGAGCGCTATTGAGGGTTGCATTAAAACCAGGGATAGCATTGCCCTTGAGAATATTGAACTGAACATCGGCATTCATTTGGGCATTCTCATTGCTCACCAGGAAAATCCCTGTAGCTGTACTACTCGTGATGGTGTTGTTCTGAATGCTAAGTTCAGATTGAGCATTGCCATTTGCCTGAACGAAAATGCCCTGCCCCGCACTGTTGCTCACAGTTGTGTTGTTAATGGTGACGTTCTGTTGGGCAACTCCATTCGCTTGAACGAAAACACCTTGACCACCATTGCCTGAGGTATCGAGTGTCGTGCCAGTAATCGTGCTATCGCTGATGGTAACGTCTTGTCGGCTATTGTTATTCGCTGCAACGAACACGCCCTGCCCTGCACTATTGCTCACCTGTGCGCCGTTAACCGTAAACGTTTGTTGAGACTGGATGCTCAAATCATTCTCGTCGCCATTCGCCGTAATTAGCAACCCCTGACTGCCACTATTACTTACCGTTGGGTTGTTGATGTCAAACGTCTGTTGGGCGCTGCCATTAGCGGAAATCAGTAACCCTTGAGCGGCACTGTTATTCACTGTCGAACTGTTGATATCAAAGTCCTGCTGCGTGTCACTATTCGCTTGAACAAACAGACCTTGTCCCGCACTATCACTTACCTGCGTGTTATCAATCGTAAAGTTCTGCTGAGCGATACCATTTGCCTGCACAAACAAACCTTGACCGCCAACGCCCTGGCTATCCAGAGTTGTGCCGTTAATCGTGCTATTACTGAGGGTAAAGTCTTGTTTGCTATTATTATTTGCCCCAATAAACAGTCCTTGAGCCGCACTAGTACTCACCTGTGCGCCGTCGATGGTAAAGTTCTGTCGGGACTGAATGTTTGGGTCGTTCTCGTCACCATTAGCCGTAATCAGCAACCCCTGACTACCACTGTTACTCACTGTGGGAGTATTGAGGTTAAACGTCTGCTGAGCGCTCTCATTAGCGGAAATCAGTAGACCTTGAGCAGCACTGTTACTGACTTTCGTGCTATTGCTCTGGAAGTTCTGTTGAGCGTTACCATTTGCCTGCACGAACAGACCTTGACCTGCACTGTCACTTACTTCCGTGTTGTCGAGGGTGAAGGTTTGCTGAGCAATCCCATTTGCCTGCACAAACAAACCTTGACCACCAATGCCTTGGCTATCTAGAGTTGTGCCATTAATCGTGCTGTTGCTAAGGGTAAAGTCTTGTCGGCTGTTGTTATTTGCTCCAATCAAAAGACCCTGACCTGCACTAGTACTCACCTGTGTATTGTCAATGGTAAACGTCTGTCGGGATTGGATACTTTGGTCGTTTTCGTCACCGTTAGCAGTAATGAGTAAGCCTTGACTGCCACTGTTACCCACCGTCGTGCTGTTGATGTCAAAGGTTTGTTGGGCGCTGCTATTGGCGGAAATCAGCAAACCTTGGGCTGCACTGCTGCTTACCGTCGAGCTATTAATGTCGAAGGTTTGTTGAGCGCTACCATTTGCCTGAACGAAAACTCCCTGACCTCCTTCATCTAAACTATCAAGTGTTGTGCCGTTAATGGTGCTGTTGTCGAAGGTGAATCCTTGTTGAGCATTGTCATTTGCCTGGACAAAAATGCCTTGACCAACACTATTACTCACGGTGTTGCTGCTAGCAGTAAGTTGCTGTTGGGCGTTTCCAGACGCTTGAACGAAAATGCCTTGGCTACCACTGCTGTTAATCTCGTTGCTGTCGAGGGTGACTTGTTGTTGAAGATTACCAGACGCTTGAATCGAGATGCCTTGTTGTCCGCTATTCGTGATAGTATTGCGTGCGATCGCAGTTGTTCCACTCACATCTGTTAAGCTAATCCCCTGTCCGGTAGCATTAGTGATGCTATTGTCCTGAACTGTGACATTTTGGATATTTGTAGCTTGGATGGCGTTGCCCGATGCGTTGGCGATCGCAAATCCTGTCAAGGTGGTATCATTCCCCATTGTGACAGTTCCTCTCACCTCAGGACGGACTCCACTCCCTGACAACGGCAACTGTACCGAGCTGAATTCTACTGTCTCAATCGTCTGGGGGGCAGCGACAGAAAGGACGGCTACCCCATCAGGAATGGTGAACGGTTCGATTCCAGGATTCGTCCCGGATTGCACATAAACAATGTCATCCGACTGAGCCAGGTTCAGGGCATCTTGTAACGCGCCTGTCGGATTTTCAAACGTGCCGTCACCCGTGCCTATCCCCAGATTGACATGCTGGAAGCGCCACGGCTGCCCTGTTTTGGGATTTGTAGCAACCAGCGTATCCTCTTCGTTCTGCTCGTCCACGGTAATTGTAGCGGTGCGTCCAACGGATTCTCCGATACGAGCTAGGACACTGGAGGAGTTGACACCACGGGGGCGAGTTCCTGGGAAATTGACTCCTAGGTTAAAGACTACCCTAGTATCGAAAATGCGATCGTGTTGAACCGATAAGCCCAACCTCAAATTATCATTGGGGTGAGCTTCCAGTCGCCCTTTGACGCCAAAGGCATCATCACTTCCCTGAGCACCGTA
>JAIUYC010000101.1 GCA_020216575.1 Coleofasciculus sp. S288
CCTTAGAGTGGACAATACGATTCCCCAGTCCCATCAGCTATTGGGACTCTCGATACTATGGCAGAGAGTTCGGAACATTTGAACATGGATTAGATGCCCTGTTACTGAGCTACTTACTTAGTCCCCGAATTTGTCGGTACGTGCGTCGCCTGATACCCTCCTATTCTTCCAATTCCTAAACTATCTATAGCAATCCTAAATCATTCATGAAAACCTCTTTTTCTATCCTGGAGTGAACTCTGCGCCTCTGCGGTTTGTTAAAAAAAGCCAATCTCACCCGTAACTTCCGATAGCTATACAATCAACCAACAACTAATAACAACTATGAAACGAGTGATGTTTGTTTGCAAGAAAAACTCTTGCCGTTCCCAGATGGCAGAAGGATTTGCTCGTACGTTAGGACAAGGTAAAATTTCCGTCACCAGTGCCGGATTAGAGGCGAGTGAGGTGAATCCCACAGCCGTTGAAGTGATGTCAGAAATTGGCATTGATATTAGCGACCAAACCTCTAAACCGTTAAGTGATTTTAAACCAGAAGACTTTGATGCTGTGATTTCCCTTTGTGGTTGTGGTGTCAATTTACCCGACGCTTGGGTGCTGCGAGAAGTGTTTCAAGATTGGCAGTTAGATGATCCTGCTGAGCAACCCATAGAAACATTTCATCGAGTGCGGGATGAAATCAAAGAACGGGTTGAAACGTTAGTGGATTCTCTTTCTTTATCAAAAACTCACTAGTGCAAGAAGGTTCCAAGGCAGGGGGCAGAAGGCAGAAGGAAAGAAAGCTTCCATAGTAAGCTTTTTAACCTTTTTCAACTGGATAGTTATTTCCGCCACCCTGCACTGGTAGGACTTACGCTGAAACACTTGATTTCGCGTAAGTCCTGACTATAGCGTTTCAAGGGAGGGGTGAGGTACACCCTAATTGCATTTACTATGCCCCATGCCCTATGCCCCAAAACTAGATTGAGAACTGCTATATATAGTTCAAATTTCAGGGGAGTTTCTCTTTTTCCTGTTGAACCCAAATAGCGTTTTCTTAAAATCATTCCTACGATAGATGCCTATAATGCCGAATTGAGAGAAAGTGCGACAAAAGTTTACATGAATGTAGGGACACGGCATACCGTGTCCCTATGATATAGAGTTCGTGACTATCTCTGTTACTCAGGAGTACCTGTCCTCATGTAACAAGTTTTCTCCGAAGCACGTCCCGGTCATCTTCACTCAAATTATCCCAATCCAATCCCCGTTGAGCGCTCAGGCTACGCAGCTTCTGCTCCTCTCTTCGTTTTAAGTTCTGTTCTGACGGCATCTCTATTTCTGGTTTGAGGGCGTGCAATACTGCAAACTTATCCTCCTGCGGCAGTTGCTTGACTAAATCAATTACCTGCCCAACTGTCAATTTCAACATCGGCATGATTAGCACCTCGACAACGAATTATGCCGTATTCTATCGTTTTAATGAAGCAGGTTGCGACACCTTAAGTCTGCTTTTGTAAATTGGATAAATTGACAGGTGTTGGATAATTTTAATGGTGTTTTTTTAGACCAGTAAAAATAAATTACTATCTATATTTTGGATAAGATTATCGTCTTTAAGATTAGTTTAAGGAAGCTATGACCTTCTTGCTTGTCTAGCTTGTTGTGCTGTATAGTAATCCTTTTTTTCATAAGAAACTAGGGTTGGGAAAAATTGACGTTTTACGTTACTCAATTATCACTTCTGATGCAATTACTCGCTAGCTCCATTAAATTCTGAAAAATTTTTAGGATTAGCCTTTCAAGAAATTGATAACTGACTTGACCATTAGATTGCTATTGACAACATTTTTTTGTAAATTAGCTTGCAATGGCATGTTTTACGTCAGATAGACAAGGGGATCAATTTTAGTGAAATTAATTTTGATTTAAATTAAGTTAGAAATTTCACAACTGCTCCTCAATATCCACAACGTTATCAACTTCAATATTTTTCCTTGTATAATAAATCACCTTTGCTGGAGATGCTTAACTAGCCTAATCTAATTGAAAATTATTTGTCCTTCTATAGAAATTTTCGATTAACAAAACGCTCAATTTGGACTGTTTAGGGAAAAGGATGATAACTTAAGAAGTATACGTTCCAAAAATCTCAAGTTGCGTGAATCAGCCAAGGCAAGAAGAATTGCTAATTTTTCCCACAAGATTCTATTAGGGAGAGGTGAAGAAATTTGTTCTCAATGGGCGAAGATTTGTGATTTTGCTTCATAAAACTTAAAGTCAATGAATCCATCGGGTTGGAGACTCAGTCTCCTTTGTCGAGACTTCGGTTGCCAAATTCTCTGTAAGAGAAATATTTAGAACGGCATCTCAGCTAGCGTTTGTGAAACCAAGATGACTGCTTTGAAAAGACCCAATGTGCCAGTTCTGAGGGCGGAATGTGAGCCTGAATAATGCCTAACCCCATGTTGGATGATTGAGCGGACAGGTGTAAATACACGCAAGTATGCGGTAGGGAGGGATAGGCAAGATTATTTACGACCCCCCATACCTCACACCCCACACCCGAATTGCGTTTTACTCCGCTATCATCTGTCTAAGGTATGTTTTTTTTGGTAACCGACTTAATTTTGTATTCCCGATTTATAAAACAGTCTCTTTTAAAAGGTTTGAACTCTGTTGAAGTGACTGGCAGCGATCGCGCTTACATCCTAAGTCAACTTTTCTGTCAGAGTTCCAATTTAAAGAATCGATGGCTAAGCCCAACGCTGAAGTTAGATTGATGACGCCTAACAAGCGTTTAAGGCAACTGACCACTTGGGAGTAAGTTGATGAGTCTGCGCCACAAGACACTGCTGATCGTTGGCATTACCATTTCATGTGTGTTCATAGCTCTGTCGCTGATTCTATCGAGCTTTTGGCTGAGGAGTTTTGCCGAACTTGAAAAGCAGCAAACCCACGAAGTTGTAGAGCAAGTTCAGAATGCTTTAGCTGATGACCTTGAGGATTTGAACTCAACCCTTGGCAAGTGGGCTGCTCGGGATGACACCTATACCTTCATTGAAAATAGTAACAGAGACTACATTGAAGCCAACCTGAGCAACAGGACTCTTGCCAATCTTGAACTTAATGTCGTGCTATTCGTTGACAACAGCGGTCGAGTCGTCTTTCGCAAGGGCTTTGATGTACAACCTAAAAAAGTCGCCCCCTTGGTATCCCGCTTCCAGAAACACCTAACCACTCACCCCCAATTGTGGCAGCACACTCAGTCAAATAGTAGCCGAAAAGGTATCCTAGTTTTGCCAGAAGGTTCCTTCCTAGTTGCTTCACAGCCTATTTTGAGGAATGAACGCAAAGGTGACATTCGCGGCACTCTGATTTTTGGACGTTACTTGGATACGGCTAAACTCAAGCGACTCGAAGCACTCACTCAGACATTGATTACTTTAGAACCTTTTAACGAAAAACGGTTGCCCAAAGACTGGGAACGCTCCAACACAGAGGCGGCTGAACCTAGGGATGATGCGGTAGGGGTGAGGAACTTTCCTTTTAACTTGTTAGATGGCGAAAATCGCGATCGCTCCCCCGATTTGCAAAAGCCCAACGCTGCCTTATCCGCTCCAAAAGCAATTATTGTCTATTCCTCAAGCCCTGTTCGTATCACTGGATACACGCAACTGCCGGACATTTATGGAAATCCGGGTTTGTTGTTACAGGTAGATAGTCCAAGAGCGATCCATTGGATGGCTCGAACTAGCTGGCACTACGTAATGATATCTCTTGTTGGCGCGGGTCTGCTCTTAGCAGTAATTATCCTGTTGATGTTCGAGAAATTCGTGTTATCTCGGTTGATCCATCTGGCAGCAGCGGTCAATCGCATGAGCCTCACGGGTGACCTTTCCCAACGCTTTAGAGACAAAGGTCAAGATGAATTATCTCAGCTGAGTGTAGCAATCAATCACCTATTAACCGCCTTGCAGGAGTTCCGAACACAGCTTCACCAGGGAAATACCGAGCTAGAACGAAGATTTGAACAACGCACGGCAGATTTAATCCAAGCCAATCTCCGTCTGGAGGCATCTCATCGAGAAAAGGATGCATTGCTCAAACGCGAACAAGAAGCCCGTGCGGCTAGCGAAGCGGCACGTCGTGAAGCAGAGGCAGCCAATCGCATCAAAGATGAGTTTCTTGCCGTCCTCTCCCACGAACTCAGGACTCCCCTCAATCCGATACTCGGTTGGTCAAAAATTCTTCGTACCCGGAAGCCGGATGAAAAAACTACGGTGCGAGCGTTGGAAACCATCGAGCGCAATGCTCAATTACAAACTCAGCTTATTGACGATTTGCTAGATGTTTCCCGCATTCTGCAAGGGAAGCTGAGCCTGAAGATTTGCCCCGTTGACGTGGTGGCGACGATTGAAGCGGCAATTGAGACGGTGCGTTTGGCCGCTCAAGCCAAGTCGATTGAAATCAATACAGTAGTTGACGCGAATCGGGGATACGTTTCGGGTGACCCCAATCGCTTACAGCAAGTTGTCTGGAATCTTCTCTCCAATGCAGTCAAGTTTACACCGACAGGTGGAAAGGTGGAAATTCGACTGGATAGAAAAACGACACACGTCCAAATCAGTGTTCGGGATACGGGTAAGGGCATCAACCCTGACTTCCTGCCCCATGTGTTTGATTATTTTCGTCAAGAGGACAGTACGACAACAAGAACATTTGGGGGACTGGGATTGGGACTAGCAATTGTCCGCCACTTGGTAGAACTACATGGGGGAACAGTCGGTGTGGAAAGTCCGGGTGAAGGGTTAGGTGCTACTTTCACTGTGGCGCTTCCCTTGATGGATGCAGTGCAACAGGCTTGTTTAGAGAATGAACTGCCTAAGAATTCCTCGAATCTTGAAGGGGTAAAAGTACTGATTGTGGATGATGAAGCGGATACCCTTGACCTAATCACCTTCACTCTCGAACAATATGGTGCAACAGTGAAAGCAGTCACTTCTCCCCACTTGGCACTAGAAGCCTTAGCTATGTGGCAGCCAGATGTCCTGTTGAGTGATATTGCAATGCCTGATATGGATGGGTACAAGCTGATTCGTCAAATCCGCTCTAATCCACCAGAACAGGGGGGGGAAATTCCTGCGATCGCTCTCACTGCCTATGCCGGGGAGATTAACCAGCACAAAGCACTTCAGGCAGGTTTCACTGCCCATATTACCAAGCCCGTCGAGCCATCTCATTTAGCGGGGGTGGTTGCCAAGGTGACACTCTCCTGTCAAACGTCGTTGTGACGACTCTCCACCCTAACTCTCACTCTTTTCTGTCAATCAGGAAATAAGTCGTCATTTCTCCCTTACCTTTGACCTGGATTGTACCGCGTTTCTTCAACAAGTAATGCTCCCGTAAGTGTTCGTAGGTTACTGCACTCACCTGAATCTGCCCTGCTAAACCATGTGATTCCATGCGGCTAGCGGTATTTACCGTGTCCCCCCACAAATCGTAACTGAACTTTTTGATACCAATTACTCCTGCCACAACGGGGCCAGTATTAATTCCGATGCGGATGCTGAGCGCTTTCCCTGTCTTGTTACAGAAATCCGCGATCGCAGCTTGCATATCCAGTGCCATTTCTGCGATCGCTTGAGCGTGGTTCCTCTGCGGCACGGGCAAGCCTCCCACCACCATGTAGGCATCTCCAATCGTCTTGATTTTCTCCAAACCGTGCAGTTCAGCTAATCGGTCAAACTCCGAGAAAATTGCGTTAAGTAGTCCCACCAGTTGTGTAGGAGAAGTCTGAGCCGAAAGCTCGGTAAAGCCAACGATATCGGCAAACATAACCGTGACTTCGGCAAATTCGTCAGCAATGGTATCCGGTTGCTGCTTGAGACGGTCTGCGATCGCAGCAGGTAAAATATTGAGCAACAGGCGTTCGGTTTGTTTTTGTTCGCGCCGCAGTGCCGCTTGTGCCTTGATGCGCTTAGTGATATCCCGGAAAATGGCACGGGTGGTAACAGGTTTCCCCTCCGCGAAATTACAGTTGATGTTCCCTTCCAGCCAAATTGTTTTGCCGTCCTTAGTCAGGAATTGTGTTTCAATGCGATCGATCTTTTTTCCAGACATCACTCGCTCGAACACCTCCATGCAATGGGGTTGACTATTGGGATGAATCACATCAAATATTGTCATTTCGGCAATATCAGCCTCGCTATATCCCAAAGTATCTCGCCAAGCCCGATTGACGTATACAAAACGACCATCAGCAGTAACACTTTGAATCAGGTCTTTAGCATTTTCAAACAAATCTCGATATCGTTCTTCACTCTCTTTGAGTGCAGCTTCCGCTTGTTTGGCGAGAGTGATGTCGCTGCCGATGCCCAAGTATCCCCTAATATTGCTCTGCTCATCGTACAGTGCTGTTACCGATAGTCGCACGGGAAAGCGACTGCCATCTTTGCGGATATAAGTCCACTCGTTTTCATCAGGAATTCCCTGGCGTACCTTAGCGACAAAAACCTCAAAATTTGGTTCAATCTTTATACCAAGTTCCGTTGAGAGAACTTGTGTTCGTTGAACCACTTCGTCCGGGCTATGTAAAATCGCTGGAGAGGCTTTGCCTACCACTTCTTCGGCAGTGTAACCTAACAGTCGTTCTGCCGCTGAGTTGAAAGTTTGGATGATGCCGTCTGAATCGGTAGAAATAATTGTATAGTTAGCACTGTCCAAAATAGCTTTTTGAAGCCTCGTGACTTGATGAAGTGCTTCTTCAATACGTTTGCGTTCGGTAATGTCAGTCGCAATACCACAAATAGCGTAAGGATGACCAGAGGAAACATCTCGTAGCGGAAACTTTACTGAAAAATAGGTATGCAATCCGTCATCCTGGGCGACAACTTCCTCTAATTCTGACGGAGTGCCACTGGTGAGGATATTAAGGTCGTTCTCGCGTATGGCATCCACCATTTGCTTTGGGAATAAATCGTAATCAGTCTTCCCCTTAATCTGTTTGTTGGTAATTTTAAAAATTTGCTCGAATTTACGGTTAATGAAAAGATAGCGACCCTCAGCATCTTTGATAAAGATTGCGGCTGTGCTATTGTCCATAACTGCTTGCAGCCGTTGCTCCCGCTCTTTGAGCTTTTCCTCAGCTCGTTTGCGTTCGATAAACTGACCGATTTGGCTACCAATAGCCGCCATTGTTTTAAGCAAGTCTTCATCCGACGTTTGAACCTCGCGGCTGAAGAACGTCATCACCCCCAGGATTTGATTGTCTCCCCGGATGGGGAACGCAAAAGCACTGTGCAGTCCCGCTACTAAGGCAGACTCTTTTCGCACGAAGTTGCTATCATCAACAACATCAGGAATCCACTGGGGAGAACCCGTCGCCCAAACGCACCCTGGCAACCCTATCCCTGGGACTAGAATGGTTTGCCTAGTTGCGCTTGTAAACTCTGAGATAGCAACTGATGGTTGTCCCCAAGTTTCCACACATCTCAATACAGTAGATACCGACGGATTCCACTCAAGGGCAGACACCCCTAAGAACTGCTGTGGCATCCAGATTTCGCCCAAATCCCATTCCAAACTTTCACAGATGGCTTGCAGGATTTTTGGGGTTGCCTGCTTTAAGGTTGTTGATTCTGACAGAACGCGAGTTATACTATACTGCGCCACTAGGCGCTGTTGGATGCGCTGGTGTTCGGTGATATCTCGTCCGATATAGACAAAATCTTGTAAACCCTCTGTGTTCGTCTGAATAACTGAGCAGGAAAAAGCAACGCTACGCTTTTCTCCAGTTTTGGTGTGACAAATTACCTCTTCATTCTTTAATAAATCGCAGTAAAAAGGATTTTGCTGACTGGCTTTAGCTAAGAAAGTTTCGTCATTGATAATTTGGGAAATTTGCTGTCCTTTTAATTCAGATTCCTTATAACCAAACAACGCTTGAGTCGCTCGATTTGTGGTTTTTATTTTACCCGATTGATTTGTCACCAACAAAGCCTCTGTCATTGAGTTAATAAGTTTCTCAATGTAAGCTTTTGAGTCAGTTAAAGCACTTGCTAAAAGATTAGCTTCATTGGCTCTCTGTAATAGTTCTTGCGCCACAACCATTCTTGGGGTAACATTTTCAAGGATAATTAGGAAACTTTCTGATTCATTCCCAATAAAAGAAATATCAATGTATAGAGCGTTCGGCTCAGAACAACGAGCAATACCTTCTAAATTAAAACTAATCTGCCGCCCTTCAATGATATCTATTAAGACATCTTCAAGCCCTATCAGTTCGGGAAAGCCCAGTCGGACATCATTTCCTAGTATCACCTCATTGGGACAATCAGCCAATTGTGGTGCACCTAATGATGTTTCTAGGATGGTAAAGTCCCGAGCCACTGTCAGGTACTCCAAGCGGCGTGAAGATAAGAATTTTATTAGAAGTGAATTCATGCCATCTATATCATTATTATTGGGTAAGCTAATTTTTGAAAAAGCACTCAACGCCTGAGCCTGCCTTTGCCAAAGTTTGAGGCGAAACTAATCAAAGCATCAAATCGGCGTTCCCATGCGAACTTGCTAATAGTCCTGCCTGCTTCGTTTGGCACGATCGCACCCCAACATCTACTTTTTTAGTGTTCCCTTCAATCGTCTTCCCCGCTCAACTCGTTCTTCCCAGAGTTCTAAAAGTCAGCTTGCTCAGCGTTCGAGCCTGCGTCAAGAGC
>JAIUYC010000102.1 GCA_020216575.1 Coleofasciculus sp. S288
AGCGTCAAATTATCCATCTCCTTCCAGAGAAGAACGATGTTGTCTGAACCAGCCGTCACCAGTACCTTTCCATCTGGACTGAAACGTAGAGAGTTAACAGAGGCACGATGTCCAATTAAGGTTGTAATCAGTCTGCCATCTTGAGTCCAAAGCTTGACGGTGCGATCGTCACTGGCAGTGGCAATAGTTTGGCCATTACCAGATTGAAAGTCCACACTCAGAACTGCTGCATCATGACTTTCGAGTCTATGTAGTAGAGTACCATTCTGGTTCCAAAGTATTGCACTATTATCCTTACTTGCTGTTGCAAGAAGCTGACTGTCTGGACTGAAACGGACACTGAAGATCGGAGCGTCGGGTTTGTGTCCTTTCAGAAAAACCCGCAATTTTTTGTCTTGATTCCAGAGTTTTGCAGTACCATCTTTACCAGTCGTGGCGATTGTTGAACCATCGGGACTAAATCTAACACTGTAAACCCTTTCCTCATCTGTGTTCAAGGTATCTTGGAGCTGTCCTTCCAAGTTCCAGAACTTAACGATTGGGTCATAACCAGCGGTGGCAATCATGTTGTCATCAGGGCTAAAACTAACGCTCGCGACCAAGCCATTGAGCTTACTTAGTGTATGCAAAGACTTACCTTCCAGATTTCGCAGAGTCACTGTTCCGTCATCTTTCGCAGCAGCTACGATTTGACTGTCCTGGCTGAAGCTCACATCATAAACTGAACTTTCTTCTGTCCATTGTTCCAGGAAGTCGCCGTTGCGATTCCAGAGGCGGACATCTTTGTCAACATCAGCCGTAACGAGCTTTTGACCATCTGGGCTAATATTAACAACACGAACTCGGTTAGGATGCCTAATGGGAATGAGATAGGAATAATTCGGTTGCCAGAGTCTAACGGTTTTGTCGTAGCTGACAGAGGCTAACAGCGTTCCATCCTGGCTGAAACTGAGGCTGTTAACTCGATCTCTGTGTCCCTCTAGAGTACTCAGCAGTTCACCGTTGCTATTCCAAAGCTTGACAGTACTGTCAGTGCTGCCTGTAGCAACTGTTTTGCCGTCAGGGCTGAAAACGACATCAACAACACCTCTTGTATGTTCTGCAAGTACGAATTTTTTATCTCCGGTTTTACTATCCCAAAGAATCGCTGTTGTATTGGCACTAGCAGTGGCAATTGTTTGTCCGTCTGGACTAAATCGCACTTTAACCACAGGCTCATTGTGTCCTATGAGGGGTGGACGAACTTCTTTGCCTTCCCGATTCCACTGCTTGACGGTGTTGTCGTCACTCGCCGTAGCGATGGTCTGACCATCTCGACTAAAACTGATGCTGTAAATTGCTGTATTATGTCCTTTCCAGGCTTTCTGACGATTTCCCTGGCGATCCCAAAGGATAATCGTTCCATCACCACTAGCAGTAGCAATTGTTTGTCCGTCTGGACTAAAACTTACACTCCAGACTGGAACGGACTTTCCGTTTTTATCTACCAATTCTGTATTCAAATCTCTTAAAAATGTGCCATCCCGTTTCCAAAGTTTGACAACGCCATCATTGCTAGCACTCGCAAGTATTTGCCCGTCTGAGCTAAAACTAACAGCGAAGACTGGTTCACGATGTTTTAGCTGTGTTTTTGTTTTGATTTCTGTGCCATCGCGATTCCACAGCTTTACTATCCCATCAGCGCCACCAGTAGCAATAATTTGATCTTGGGGTTGCGGATCGGGACTGAAGCTAACACTGTTGACGTAGGTATTGTGTGCTTCCCAGTAGTTGCGTTCTCTAACCCAATAAGTTGCCTCTGCCAGCACTTCCATGACTTCAGCACGAAGCTGAGAATTTTTGCGGAACCATAGAGATTGCTGAAGTTGCTTGCCCGCTTTCAGGGCTTCAGTTAGGGCCTCTAATCTGTCTCGATTTGAGTCAAAGGTTGCTCTTGAGGCAGTCACCAATGCTTGAATCTGATTTCTATCGGCTGCCCTCCACTGAATGCCAGCAAAGATTGAGAGTAACGCAATACCAATTGAGGATGCGATCGCCA
Source organism: Coleofasciculus sp. S288 (assembly GCA_020216575.1). GTDB lineage: Bacteria > Cyanobacteriota > Cyanobacteriia > Cyanobacteriales > Coleofasciculaceae > JAIUYC01. The sequence continues at coordinate 2,039 of JAIUYC010000102.1, forward strand.
CTATAGCTCTCTGTTCTGCGGCTTTTCGCAATTTGCGCTCTTGTCCAAGTTGGGCTTTGAGTTCGCGATCGCGTCCTTCCGCACAAGTTGCCACATACTCTGCCCCCAGTGAGGACAAAAATCCCTTTTTCTGTAGCGCCTCGGCATCCTCTAATCGCCTTCCACGCAGCAGCAAATATTCTTTATAGTTTTCTTTATGTTTCTCTTTATTCCAATTCTGAGCTTCTTGCTCAACAGTATGACAGAATTGCAGGTCAATACGGTTCTCTTGCAACCAATCGTGTAATTTTTTCCAGTCGCGAATTAAGGCTTCATGGGCTAGGTCAATAACTTGGGTGTCTTCAGCCAAATTAGTTAAACGATTTTCGTTCGTCTCATCTGTCTTTTGTCCCCCTTCCCCAGTCACCAACAAGCGCCCTCGCACCAAATCTTCTAGGACTTGATTGAGAGCTTCCCGCTCCTCTGGCTTATTTCCCGCGATATCTAACACACGGATTTTGAGCTGTCGCTGGCGGGTATCCTTTCCCCTCTCATCTATTTTCACTAGCCTCAAAAATATCTGCTTGATCCATTTTTTTTCTAGAGGCCGTCTCTTCTGCTGTGGGGACTCCTTCTCAAAATCTTTGTAACTGTAAATCTTATCCGCATGGTGATTCAAAGCTCCAGTTACCCCACCCAATTCCTTATATTGCTCTAAGGTTAGTTGATGATTTTGGCTATTCCGTTTTTCCCAAAGTTGTGTCAGGGCAAACTCCAACAAGGGTAAGATTCCCTTCTCTTTCCCCACATCTTGCAGAATCTCTTCTAACAATCCCTCCTCAAAGCTATATCCTTGGATGTTTGCTGGTTTTTCAATCGCGTCCTTTAAATCTTTACCAACCAAAGGTGGCATATAGATCGCCTGGGCTTGAATTAGCTGAGTCAAAGAGGGATAACGCAAACAAGATTCGATAAAATCAGCCCGCATCGTTATGACTACAGCTAAAGGCGAATCAGGAATGTTTGCTAATTTAGTAATTAACTCAATGAATCGACTTCGCTTAGTTTCATCAGTACAAACCGTAAATACTTCTTCAAACTGATCGATGAGTAGTAGATAATTAACGGAGCTGCGTAAAGATTTAACAAAAGAAACAAAACTATCTGAAAAATTTTCAGTTAATGCATTCGTATCCTGAAGCTCTTTGGGATAATTAAAAACTTTATTAAAGTTTTTGACTAAGTTAGCCAATGGGTTGCTCCCTGGCTTAATGGGTTCTATACTTTGCCATTCGCTGTCTTCCTTTAACCGAGAAATTAAATCGCTATCTTTATTTAACCGAGGAATTAAGCCTGCCCTTACTACCGACGATTTACCACTTCCGGACGCACCAATCACAGCCACAAACGGTTTTTTATCCAATTTCCGAAAAATTTCTTGAACTTGCTTATCTCGACCAAAGAAAAATACTGCTTGTTCTTTTTCAAAAGGCTGTAATCCTTGGTAAGGACAGATAAGTTCTCCCTTTTCATCCCTAAGTGCTGTCTCTTTATTCGTACCTAAAATTTGTTTATACTGGACTAAAATAATTCTTTGACCTAACCCCATTCGACTCGGTTTTTGTAGTTTGTCGAGTTTATTATTCTCTTGAATTCGTTCGATTTCTCTACCAATAAAATCAAACAAAAGGTCATTACTTATCTCTCCATTTTTGTCGGCATTCTCTTGAGATAGCCCCTTGATTAATAACCCAGAGAAGACACTATAACTATCATCTCGCAAGATTTTAGCGGTTTCAAAATCCCGACAAGCGGCAAGCAGGTAGTAGTTGTTCTTTGAAGTAAAATTATCAATCAGAGCTGATTTTACTGATTCAAAAAGTAAACCGCTATAACAGCTATCAAAAATAACAATTAAACTGTTAAACTGATAGTGATTGATGAGTTCGTTAAAATCGCTAAGAGGAAAACCTTTTTGTTGATCGACGACTTGTTGGTTTTCAACTGTGATTTGGCAATCTGAAGTTGCCAAAAAACCCTCTTTTTTCTCGTCTAATCCTAACTTCCTTTGTAAAGTAAATCCGTGACCTATGAAATAAATTAATGCATTTTTGTTGTTCGCTTTCTTAAGAAAAGTACCTAACGCCTGATTTAGCTGCTCATAAGTCACACCGTCTCCACTCATTTCATCCACATCAGGCTTTTTGGGGAGTCGTTCAACCTGGAAACTTCCCTCATTTTCCAATATTTTCGCCACTTTCTCTGCGCTTCGAGGAGCTGGCATGACGGGACGAAAATAAGAACATTCGTATGTGGGAATTCCAATGACAAGAGCGTGGCGATCCATGGGTGCCAGGGTTGCTTATAACTGTCTCTCCCCTCTACAAATAATCATGCTTCTTCATGAGAAGAGTTACAAAATCATTCGTTAGAGAGATACAGGCTATTTTAGCACTCAGGAGTTAGGAGTCAGAAGGAGTCAGGAGTCAGAAGGAAGAAAGACTTTCATCAAGGCTGAATTTGCTCTTCATGAACGGATTTACGTCGTTTCAGCGTCTATTTTCAACATAGGTTAATAAAATATCTGGTGGAAGACTTCGGAGCGCAGTCTGTTGGCCTGTAATGATTAGCAGACATACTTTAAAGCGATCGCTATCCGGTTTTCAACAGTCGGCCTACCTAACAATGAGCTGACTTTCTCCAGCCTCGGTATAATATCACTGCTTCATAAGGGAATTTATATAAGCCTTAATCAGGTAGTTTTCAAAGATAAAAGCTTGATATACAAACAAGAGTTCTGAATAGTTGGCTAGAGGAAACGTCACACCAGCGTTAGTAGATTAGGTTAGTAGTTAGTGGGGACTCAAATCTAATTGTCATGAATAGGGTAGTTTTATCCCCGACTAACTACTAATGTGAAAGCTCCCGCTTGAAAGCGGGGGATGAGCTTAACCCAAAGAAGTCAGTATTGACTCCCTGATTTCCGATGATGCACTGCCGTCATTCCTGTAGGCTGTAACACTTTGCCATTGTCAACGATCGCATAAACTAGCCAGTGGTCACCACAGTCTATTCGGTTGTGGAGGGTGCATTCCAGATAGGCTAAAGCCTCACTCAGTACGGGGCAGCCATTCTCCGCTTCCTGAACGTCCAAACCCGCAAAACAGTCTTCTCCAGGAGCAAAGGGCTTGAGAAAATGCCGTCTGACGTTCTTCCCTTCCTGTAAGATATTTAGGACGAAGCGATCGCCAGTATGGATTAAAGATTCAACCGCTCGGTCTTTAGCCACAGCAACCGTTAACCCTGGAGGATTGAAACTCGCCTGCGTCACCCACGATGCTAACATCGCACTACTGACATTTTCCCGTTTGGTAGCTAACACGCACAGAGAACCAACAATTCGTCCGACAGCTTGTTCGGTGCGGTCAATTTGAGAATTACTGACCGGTTGCCAAGGCGTGCGAACTTTCTTCGCCTTTTTCAAGGCTTGCGCCAAATCTGTGCCAGCTTCTTCGCACTGTTGGAGGAGGGTATCCGTGGGTTTAAACTTGACCCGTATCGATTCAAAGCCTAAGCGATATCCAGCATCAACGAGTTTACTCTCAATCTCATCGACAGCTTCCCCACTCCAACCATAGGAACCAAAGACTCCTGCAAGCTTGTTCTTAGCGGCACAAGAGAGGACAATACCTAGAGCGGTTTGTACTTGGGTTGGCATATGCCCCCCTAAGGTGGGAGAACCGATGATAAAGCCATCGCATTTCTCAATAGCCGCTTGAATTTCAGTTGGGTCAGTGAATTCGCAATTAATTGACTCAACGGCAACACCTGCCTTGGTCATGCCTGTGGCTAGTGCTTGTGCTAAAGTTGCTGTGTTTCCGTAAGCGGATGCATAAATCAGCGCTACAGTTAAGTCTTTATCCGTTTGCTGCTGCCCCCATTGTCGATAGTCGTGCGTGAGTCGGCTGAGGCTGTAACGTACGATTGGGCCATGGCCTGGTGCATACAACTTGGCAGAAAATGCAGCCAGTTTATCCAATGCGACTTCTACCTGTTTGGATTGAGCGGCATGCAGGCAATCATAGTAGAAGCGTCGGTCTTCGTCTAAGCCTTTCCAGTTTTCATCAAAGATTTCATCGCCACACAGATGAGCACCAAATAATTTATCAGTGAAGAGGACACGAGTTGCTGGGTCATAGGTGCAAAACCCATCCGGCCAGCGTGGGGTGGGAATGGGGATAAATTGGAGTTGATGACCTTGGCCTAAATCTAAGGTATCTTCTGCACGCGGTATCCAAATCGTTGGCTTGTACTCTCTTAAAGCACTTTGCAAGGCAACCGCACCGGGTTTAGAGCAAACAAAGGTGACTTGGGGCGCTAACTCTAGCAAGGCTTTCAGCGTCACCATCCGGTTGGGGTTGACGTGACCCAAAATTAGGTAATCTAACTGCTGCAAGTTCGTGTACTGCTGCAATTCTTGGAGGAAAATCTCAGTAAACGACTCTCCTGGGGGGTCGATGAGGGCAGTTTTATCGGCTTGAATTAGATAGGAATTGGCAGTTGTGCCGCGTTGCAGGGAGTATTCGACTTCAAACTTGAGTCTGTCCCAAGTGCGCGATCGCAAAATGGTAGTATCGGCAGTAGCGATCGAGGCGACTTGAACATCGCGAGGTTTTACGTCTAGCATAGGTCTTACTTGTTGAAAACTTGGGTTACTAATAATTGGCGGGTCACTTAGGTATCAATCTTCATGTCCTAAGCTGTTCAATCCATCTGAAAAGATAGGCGCAACACCGTGAGAATCTAGATTTGTTACGGTTTCAACTGGGTTCGATACGTTATCGGTTGAAAGAAACTTCTGTCTCATCAAGATACGCTTTTCTGGGTCAATTCCCTTGAAGGTTGGTGGCAGCCAAACTCGAATAATTAGTAGCGCCCCCATCACTAACAAGAATGCACAAGCAGCTAGAATCTGAACCCAAGATGTTTCCAACACTCCCCGCACGATAACTTCTCGCAGAACGGAGACAATCGATACTTCTACAGCGACCCCAATTGAGATTCGTTGCTCTTGTAAGTAAATAATCAGCAGTCGAAATAACTCGACTAAAATTAGCAGAAACAGAATATCGGAAGTAACTTGTTGGAAATCCAGGGGAGGCAGCATGGAGAAGAACATCCCCCGTAACTGGAGCACCATGAAGGCGAATAGACCAATACACAGGGAAATTACGATAAAGTCCTGGACGGTTTCGAGAATGCGTACAATGCGATTCCGCTTCAACCATTCGTAGGCGTTAGAAGGGTTCGTCAAAGGCTCGTGCATTTGGGATGCCTCCAAGCTGTGTTGTTAAATTCCAGGTTACATTCTTTTTTTTTATAAAATAAGTAGCTGTTGATTTGATTTATTAATGTTTTCGATTAGGGCTAACGCGAGGGTTCTCATCCATCCGACCACAGCAACCCTTGAACTCAGTAGTTAGGCACAATTAAACCTAAAATTCGCAGGAGTTAAGAAGTCGGGTTTCTTGAAGAAACCCGACTTCTGGGTGTGAGCCGATGTAACCGAACAAAATCAAATCGATTGATTGTTACAATTGCCCTGTCATTAGTCCCAGCAAAAGCTAACACTTCTTCGTCAGGAATTCCAAGATTTGCATTTCCAGCTTCTTGTACCGTGAGGACATCATGGCCCATATTACGTTAACCAAGCTCAGAGCTTCATTAATGAGCATCAAAGACTCGTGAGTGAGTATCAGTACCTCGTTAACGGATTGATTTGTAGATCTGGAGAAATCTCAAGTACTGAGATTTTGGCATTTTCAACTACCGTATTTCCCATAATCGTATCGTGCATTGCCTCAAACTTAGATTCTGCTTCAGCAATGCGTTCGTAATGCAAAACCACATGGTAATGCTTTTCAATTGGCACTCCAGACTCCGGCAGTTCCACCGCGTCCCAATCTCTATTTTGAGACTCCTCGGCTATCTGGCGATAGTTGTCGGCTAACTGTTCTAACGCATTTGCGATCGCATGTTCCTTCGTTTGACCGTAGAAATGGATGTTATCCTTGAAGCGATCGTCCAGAGACGATGAAATCTGGCAAACATACTGCCCATTGTCTTGAGGATGCACTGTAATCGAAATGTTTCCAGTAATCCGATCGGGATTCATTTGGGTCATATTCAACCTCATATGATGGGACTTAACCAAACATTATCTTGAAAACAGGCTCAAACCCAGTCTTGAAAGCAACTTAAGACAGATTCGTCTCAGGAGCGATCGCCTACTGCACCAGCAAAGTTTCGCGATCGCGATCGGCTTCGTCAGGACTCACGCAACTGACTGATATGTCCGCTTTATGTAGGGGCATGACATGTTATGCCCTTACGCAGATGGTGTATTGGGAGAGAAAATGCGTAAGTCCTATTCGTATTAGCTGCCAATGAGAACTCAAATTCAACGAACGGGTAGTCATTCATTGGCAATGAGAACCCAAATTCAACGAACGAGTAGTCATTTGTTAGCAATGAGAACCCAAATTCAACAAATGAGTTTCCATTCATAAGGAATGCTTTAATCTTTCTTTGAAACGAGAAAACGTTTATTATAAAGGGGAACCCAAATTCAACAAATGAGTTTCCATTCATAAGGAATGCTTTAACCTTTC
>JAIUYC010000103.1 GCA_020216575.1 Coleofasciculus sp. S288
AATCTGGGACTCGCTTATAAGGAGTTAGGAGACTCGGCTCAGGCGATTGAGTTCTATCAACAGAGTTTAGCGATCGCACAGGAAATTCATAATCGCAAGTTGGAGCAGATAGCGCTCAATAATTTGGGATTTATCCATGTTGCACTGGGAAACCCCGCCAAGGTCGTTGAGTACTATCAGCAAGTTTTAGCGATCGCACAGGAACTACAGGATCGCTCGTCTGAGACAGCAGCTATGGCATATCTGGGTGATGCTTATGCTTCCCTAAATGACTATCAGAAAGCCCTTGAGTTTGCAAAGCTCGCGTTAACATTGGCACGAGAAACTAAAAACTCTTGGGCAGAAGCCATTGCTTTGGATACACTCAGCAGGACTTACAGTTTTCTTAGTGATGCTCACAAAACCCTTGAGTTTGCCCAGCAATCCTTAGCGGTGGCGCGGCAAATTAAAAATAACTTTTTTGAAGTCCGGGCTTTAGCATTTATGGGTGATGCTTACGCTTCCTTAGAGAACTATCAGCAGGCGATTGAGGCAGCACAGCAAGCTTTAGGAATTGCCCAAGAGGCTGAAAATGGTTTGCTAGAAGCTTATGCTTTTGACACCCTCAGCCGAGCTTACTATTCTCTCAATGATTATCAAAAATCTGTTGAATTAGGGCGGCAACAATTGGAAGTTGCCCAGACGATAAAAAATAGTTGGTTTGAAGGGCGAGCGTTGGCACGGCTAGGGGATGTTTACAAATTACTGGGTGAAGTTAGAAAAGCCCTTGAATTTGCTCAGCAAGGTTTAGTAATTGCACGGGAAATTAAAAATCAAAATCTTGAAGCCTGGAATCTAATTACCCTAGGGGATGCCTACGACTTATTAGGAGACAATGGGAAGGCAATTGAGTTTGCTCAGCAGGGATTAACAATTGCACAAGAGATTAATAATCGCAAATTTGAACTTTTGGCTCTAAGTACTCTAGGTCGGGCTTATCGCTCATTCGGCGATTATCAAAAAGCGATTGATTTTTTACAACAAAACTTAGCCATTGCCCAAGAGATTGGAGAACGTGATAGTGAAGCAATCGCTTTAGTCAATCTAAGCAACACCTATAATTCTCTAGAGAATTATCAAAAAGCAATTGAGCTTTTGCAACAGAGTTTAAAAATTGCGGAGGAAATTAAAAACCGTCGTCTAGAAGCCCATGCTTTAGGGAATCTCAGTGATATCTACGAGTCACTTAATGATTATGAAAAGGCTCTTGATGTAGCTAATCAAGGATTGGAGATTGCGCAAAAAATCCAGAATGATCAGGTATTGATGCGTTCATTATATTCTCTTTTTGTAATCCATGAGAAGTTAGGGAATTACCCCAAGCTTGTTGAAATTTCTCAACAAACTATAGTAAAAGCACAAGAACTCCAAAATCCTCAATTAGAAGCTGTATCGTTAGCTATGCTTGGCCTAGCTTATTTTTATCAAGGAGACACTCAAAAAACAATTGAATTTGCTCAAGCTAGCTTAGCTGTTGCAGATGAAGGCAATAGCCAGTTAGCTAAGAGTATTGCACTTCTAGTTCTGAGTGTTAGTTATGGTGAGTTGAAGGACTATGAAAAAGCTATTGAGCTGTCTGAGAAGAATTTAAAAGTAGCTCAAGAATCAAACAACCTCAACCTCGAAAGAACAACATTAAATATTCTAGGTGCTATCTACAGGAAAGCCGGACAGAAAGAGCAGGCAATTGCTGTCTACCAAAAGGTATTGACAATGGGTGTGGAGAGTAAAAACAATACAAGTCGAACTATGGCTCAAGCTGGATTAGCGCGTACCTATCGTGAGCTAAACATGCCTATTACTGCAATCACCCACTACAAGCAAGCTATCAATGGTATTGAGCAAATCCGTAATAATATCCGTGCACTGTCTCCAGAATTACAAGAATCATTCCTGCAATCTATTGTCGATTTTGACAGATTTAAGACGGCTGATATTTACCGCGAATTAGCAGATTTGTTGCTATCGCAAGGACGAATTTTAGAAGCGCAGCAGGTGTTGGAACTGTTGAAGGTGCAAGAATTACGTGACTTTACTAGGAATGCGAGGGCAGGTGGGGAAAAGTCAGAAGTTACATTTAATCAGACAGAGGAACAAATCAAAAATGAGCATGGAACGTTGATTGCCTTTGGACAAAAAGTAGTTGAGTGTGAGGACACGTCATGCAGCGAACTAAATCAACTGTTGGAGCAGTTAGATGGTTTGACACAGCAATTTAATCAAACCGTTAAGACAATTGAAGCCCAAGTACGCGATCGCATTTCCAAAGACCCTGGTACGCTAGACTCAGAAGACTTTCTCCGCAAAGCCAATGAAATTGTCGAAGCCCAACCTGGCACCGTACTCATTTATCCCTTGGTGCTGGACGACAAAATCTGGCTGTTGTGGGCAGCTAAAGGTGGTATCGTCAAAAGCCATGAAGTTTCCAACGTAGGACAGCGCCAACTCGGAGAAACCGTCTTGAAGTTTCGTCAACTCCTGCAAAACCCTCGCTCTGATATTGCCGAACTGCAAGCGACTGGTAAGCAACTCTACGATTGGCTGATCAAACCCTTGGAAGCGGAACTCAAAAGCAATAGTATTCAAAATCTCGTCTTCTCCCTCGATCGCGCTGCTCGTTACATCCCCATGAGCGCTTTGTTTGATGGCGAGAAGTACCTGATTGAAAACTATACCATTTCCACCGTACTATCCGCCGATTTGACCAACACGGACAAACGCTTGCCTCCGGGAACTGAAAACACCTCCGTTTTGGCAATGGGACTCTCGGATGCTGTTGCTGGTTTCAACCCCTTGCCCAATGTACCACCCGAACTGGATGCGATCGTGCTAACGACTGATAACGATCCATTAGGAGTCTATTCCGGCAATCAGTTTCTCAACAACGAATTTACCTTAGAAACATTGAGAAAAAATCTGCGAGGGCGTCAGATTTTACACTTAGCTACTCACGGTGAATTTAATCCAGGACGTCCAGAGGAATCTTATCTCGTCTTAGGTACTGGTGAGAAGTTCGCGATTCCAGAAATTTCCAAATTGTATCGACAATTAAGCGACGTGCATCTAGTTGTACTCTCAGCTTGCGAAACTGCCCTTGGGGGTTCTGACGCCGATGGGAATGAGATTAATGGCATCAGCTATTACTTTCTCAATCACGGCGCTGAGGCAGTAATGGCTTCCCTGTGGCTGGTTAACGATAATAGCACCAGCCAACTGATGCAAAATTTCTACAACAACTTAGCTCAAGGGACAGAGCAAGCACCAATCACGAAAGCTCAAGCCCTGCAACAAGCACAATTAAACATGCTACAGGGTAATGCCGCAATAATAGACAATTCTGACCCTCGATCGCTTTTGATTGAACCCAGACAAAGTTCGCCAACTGCCTCAACTAATAGTGCTGCCCCTGGTTTTTCTCATCCTTATTACTGGGCGCCCTTCATCTTAATTGGTAATGGATTTTGAATTAGGACTTACGCACAGATGCTACACAGAGTAGGGGCGAGGCATGCCTCGCCCCTACAGATGGTAGTTCAAAGGTAAATTTGCGTAAGTCCTGTGAATTTAAGCCTTGGCGAAACTGCATCTCGTTTCTAGCTAAAAGCTACAAATGCCGGATGGGAGGCAGAGCCTCCTATAAGCTACAATTCAAGCAGAATGGGCATTTCATAAGCCAACTGCTGCATGCTTGAAACACTGCAAACCAAACTTTACGAACTCCAACAATTTGCCGATACCCTCGTCTCCACCCAACTGACACACCTCACCTGGGTAAGCATCGGCATCATCTTCACGGCTGGATTGCTAACCAGCCTGACGCCTTGCATGCTCTCCATGCTGCCCATTACGATTGGCTACATCGGCGGCTATGAAGCGCAAGGACGCCTGCAAGCTGCCGCCCAATCAACTTGGTTTTCCCTAGGATTGGCAACGACACTCGCCATCTTGGGAATCTTAGCTGCATCCTTCGGGTTAGTTTACGGTCAAGTTGGCATTGGTTTGCCGATAATCGTCAGCCTGATTGCCATTATCATGGGGCTGAATTTACTCGAAATCCTGCCCCTCCAGTTACCCTCGCTTGGTGGGATGGAGTGGATTTCTCAAGATTTGCCAAAGGGTGTCCGTTCTTATCTAATTGGCTTAACGTTTGGTGTGGTGGCGTCTCCTTGCAGTACGCCTGTGTTAGCCTCCTTACTCGCCTGGGTTGCCACCACGAAAGACTTGTTTTTAGGCGGAGTTTTGCTCCTCTCCTACACGCTGGGTTACGTCACGCCGTTGATTTTAGCGGGGACGTTTACGGCATCGATTAAAAAGTTGCTGGAGTTGCGCCGTTGGTCGAGTTGGATTACACCTGTAAGTGGAGCGATTTTGGTCGGGTTCGGCGTCTTTTCCCTATTATCTCGAATTCCTGCCGGAATTTTTTAATTGCATCACATGACTGAAGAAAACTCATCCTCACTCACTATCGGGCATTTGTTCCGGCGCCAGGTGTTGCCCGTGATAGCCGACTTGCGGCTGGCGATTATGCTGTTATTGGCGATCGCACTTTTCAGCATTTCTGGTACGGTGATCGAACAGGGTCAATCCCTGGAATTTTACCGGGCAAACTACCCCGAACATCCTGCCCTTTTTGGATTTCTCACTTGGAAAGTCATCCTCATCCTAGGGCTAGACCACGTTTACCGTACTTGGTGGTTTTTATCAATCCTCATCCTGTTCGGCAGTAGCCTAACCGCCTGTACCTTCACCCGTCAGTTTCCCGCCCTGAAAGCCGCCCGTCGCTGGAGTTTCTACAACGAACCCCGCCAATTCGAGAAACTTGCCCTCAGTGCCGAAGTCGAAACGGGTTCCCTAGATTTCCTCACCTCACTGCTGAAGAAGCAGCGCTACAAAGTCTTTCAAGACGGTGACACCCTCTACGCCCGGAAGGGAATTATCGGACGCATTGGTCCCATCGTTGTCCATGCCAGCATGCTCATTATCCTGGCAGGAGCGATTTGGGGAGCAATGACGGGATTTATGGCACAGGAAATGGTTCCCAGTGGCAGCACGTTTCAAATCAGAAATATCGTAGATGCGGGTCCCTTGGCTACCCCACAAATCCTCAAAGATTGGTCAGTAAAGGTCAATCGCTTTTGGATTGACTATACACCAGAGGGGGGAATTGACCAGTTTTACTCTGACTTGTCAGTTCTGGATAATCAAGGCAAGGAAGTTGATAAGCAAACGATTTATGTCAACAAGCCGCTACGCTACCGAGGCGTGACGGTTTACCAAACGGACTGGGGAATTGCCGCCGTTCAGGTACAGTTAAACAACAGTCCAATTTTCCAAATCCCGATGGCCCAATTGGATACGGGTGGGAGAGGACGCATCTGGGGAACTTGGATTCCCACCAAACCCGATTTGAGTGAAGGGGTTTCGATGCTGGCAAAAGACTTGCAGGGAATGCTGCTGGTGTATGATGCCACGGGCAAGCTAATTTCTACCGTTCGTCCTGGGATGGCAACTGAGATTAACGGTGTGACACTCCGCATCAAGGATATTATTGGCAGCACGGGTTTCCAAATCAAGTCTGACCCAGGTATCCCTCTTGTTTACACGGGTTTTGGCTTGCTGATGTTGAGTGTAATAATGAGCTATTTCTCCCACTCTCAAATTTGGGCGCTGCAAAAAGATGGACATTTCTACATCGGCGGCAGAACCAACCGAGCACAGGTTGCTTTCGAGCGGGAGTTCATCGACATTTTAGAGCAGTTGGGAACAGCCTCGGAGACAGTTCCACTGGTTGCAGTTGCTTCTACACTCAGCCCGTCTTAGGGCGAATGGCACTCAAATATAGCGATTCTCTATCCCTTGTGGGATACATCTAGATTCAGGAGTCGTAGGGGCGGGTTTCACCCAGATATCTGCTTCTCACGACTCAATCTATAAACCCGCCCGTACTCCAATCGTGTGAGAACCGCTACATTTAATTATTGGCTACCCGTTGAAGCTGAGACCATATATTCATACTTTATAGCTTGACCCGATGAATGATGAAGAAGGTGGTAGGTGGTAGTAATCTTGCATGCATCCCACTAACCACTAACCACTAACCACTAACCACTAACCATGAACCGTTAGGTCAAGTGTCCCGCTTTAAGTTGGTTTGGTTAACGTATGTCTCAATTCACGAGGGACTACCCCAAGGGAATCAAAAAGCTCATAGAGCAGTACGCTGCAATGGCATACGAAGTGGAATTAAGTCGAGAACTTCAATCGCTTTCCAGTCATTTTGATGAGTGGAAGCAAGGTAAAATTACTAGCACTGAACTTGAAGCTTTGATTCATAAGTTCCATTCAGGAGCGGCTCGCGATTTATTTAATAAATATAATAACGTTCCCTTAGATATGTTACTGGCACATGCCATAGTTACTGAAATGATTGATAAAGATGAAATCCCGGATAAATTACTTCAGCATCTAAGTAATGCAATTCAGTTTTATGAATCGCAGATGGTTGATACCTGAAAATCTCATCTAACCGCTGTCCCAAGCTGATGCACACTAATACAGGTACTTAGCCTAAATCAGCATCTCCAATGCATTACTTCGCCCAACTCGGACAAGTTTTATTAATAAACTCTTCCATCTCTTTCAGGTGTTCTGGATTTTCACAATCCTTTTCCCACTGCTTTAAAATTCTCGAAAAGCTCTCATACGGAGCATCCTCAGCCCAATTCTTAAACTCTGATTTTGAGTCTTTTGCAAATAAATATATTCCTTTCAAAACTCCCATACAATAATGCTTTGATTCGGACACCATTGTAAGTGTTTGATACTCTTTTAATGCTTCTGAGAAAGGTTCTAAGGCTTCTTCAAACATTTCCCAGGCTAACTCATATGGATCGACATACCCGTATCGCGTAGAGCCAGAACGCTCCCAAACGTCTTCTACTTCTAGCCAATCCAACTCCCTGTAGACTTGTTCGGCAATCGTGTCAATATCTATATCACCTAGATACTTCATGATACAACCCTACATTGTTCAAACGTTTAATGAAAGCAGAGCGTTTGCTATATTGGTCGTGAATATGATTTAGACGTACTCGAAAATCAGATTTTTTATTTTGATGAATTGCCAAGTCTTGAAGCTTTAAAAGTAACTTAACCGCCTCATCATAAGTCTTCGCTTGTGACTTTTGAATGAATTGCTCCACATCGTTCCATGCATCGGCTTCACGCTTCGCTAATTTTTCTAGTTCTTTAAGGCGTTTTTTTTCTGCTTCTTGCGTTTGTCGAATTACTTCTTGCTCTCGTTCTCGTTCTGCCGCCTCGAATAACTGTTTTATCGTCCGTTGTGGTTGATATTCGGGTTGGGGAGCGGTTATTATTTCAGACAATTTTTTGTTGAGTTCCAGGGGAAGATGGGGTTGTCCATTCGCTAGTCGCAGTAAAAATGTATCGCATTCTTTACGGGAGAGTTTTTTAATCGCTTGTAGTAAGGTAGTATCGGATATTGAGGCGCGATCGCAACTCAACTTTGCAGCCGCTTTCAGTAAACAGTCATCCACCCCAAACAGCTCGACAAAAGCGTTCAAGGGTCGAGATAAGTGACCTAATCCTGGAGGAACAGGAGGTTCGGATTCCTCTTCATCTAATGCGTCTAGGGTAATCGCTCTCAGCCACGCTAGATAGAGCATGCGATAATCTTGTTGCAAAATATCATTTCGCAGCTCTACTAAGGAAGAAAGATAGTCGGTTTCCTCTATCCAGCCACACCCCTCCTCTTCATCAAACTGAATCTCTAAAATGACGTGATTATTAATGACGGAGAGGGTGATGAAATCTTCAAGACAATACTTTTGGATTTCCTCAAAATCTAAGAGGGACTTTGGGAAACGAAACATCAGTTGTTGGGTTCCCCAATTCGCTATGTAAAACATAGCATCAAAATATTTAGCTAAAACTTGTTTCGGCTCTCCCCGAAAATCAGCATAACTATAAGTAAACACAGCTCGTGTCGAACTCAGTTCAACTCTGCTGGATAATTGGCGTATAGCGGCTTGCTCGTTAGGGGTTAGAGGTCTGTCGATGGTTTGGAATTCGTAGTACTGGTATTCACTCATATAGGTGGTAGGTGGTAGCTGGTTAGGTGAAGAAGAGGTAAGAATTTTTTTGACAACCTACAACCTAACACCTACTACCTACGACCTTCCTGAAAGGTAGTAGGGAAGAAGGATTTTCATGCTTTTGTTGTGACGCTTATTTTGCAAAAATACTAGAATGCGATCGCTAAACATGAAGAAACAGAGTATTTGCAACCGACTTAATCTAATCCTTCTTAAGGCAGAAGTGACAGCGAAACAGAAATAGGTATTCTTGCTCTCAGGTGAAACGCCTGACGCGGCTTTAACAGCGATAAGTTCATGAACACCCGGAGTCCATCGGAAAAAGGGGAACTCAAGAAAGAACAAAGCGAGTTACTGCAACAATTTGAAGACTGGCTGGAAACCCCCATGCTGGCGCTGGGTTTCGCTTGGCTAGCGCTGCTGGTTGTCGATTTGACTTGGGGATTAAATCGTCTACTTGAAGTCACCAGCACTGTTATCTGGATTATCTTTGTTCTGGACTTCACTGTAAGATTTA
>JAIUYC010000104.1 GCA_020216575.1 Coleofasciculus sp. S288
AATTGACCTAGCAGACGAAACTGCTCACGAGTTTTAGGAAAGTACCAGCAAACCTCTCCCCAAGGCTGATGGTCAATTTGCTCGGCTTTCTGGCTACGGGTATCGGTAATAATTTTCAGTTGGTTGGTGCTGTCTAGAAATCCGCGAAAGACTACCGTGCGATTGGCAGGACGCCCATCTGCCCGAATCGTTGCCAGTTGGAAGTAGCGAGCATAGGGAAGGCTGCGGTTTTTGTGGAGCGCACTCGCAAGGAGCGATCGCCAAGGAGCCAGAGACATTTTTTTAGTTGACATTAACGCTACACATAGCGTAAATTTTAAAAATTTTCAAGTTTTGACCCTATATTTAATATGGCTTATAGTCATGGTCTAACAAGAACAGGCAAAGACTGCGACTATGGTTCGAGAACTTGAACGAGAACGCCAGCAGAGCGATTTTCCCCAAACTGCACCGGCTGCAAATCCAGTATTTTTCAGGACGTACAGCCGTCGAACGGCAAGTGGACGTGAGACGTGGAAGGAGGTTTGCGATCGCACCACTCAGGGATTTGCGAAACTAGGTAAGCTGAGTCAGAGTGAAACTGACCTTCTCCACCGGATGATGAACCAGCTTAAAAGCTTACCATCGGGTCGTTGGCTGTGGGTTGGTGGGACACAGTGGCTTGAGGCTCCAGAGAACTTCTCAGGTGCGTACAATTGCACCAGCACCAATGTAGTAGACTGGCGTGCCTTTGGCTTAATGATGGATTTAGCCATGATGGGCTGTGGCACGGGTGCTGTCCTCGAACCAAAGTACATCAATCAGCTTCCTCCCATTCGTAACCGACTTACTGTAAGCATGCAGGGTGAGATTGGTTCAACCCCCTCTCTACAGCGTCGTGAAGAAACAGAAGTCAAAATCGAGGGGAACCGAGTCACTATTCATGTAGGAGACTCTCGCCAAGGTTGGGTCAAGTCTTATCAAAGCCTGCTGGAACTCTCTACAGATGAGCGCTTCTCAGGTGAAGTTAATGTAGCGATCGACATTAGCGATGTTCGTGCAGCAGGAGAACCCCTAAAAGGCTTTGGTGGTGTTGCCAATCCGATTAAGTTACCTGAACTTTATCATAACTGTGCATCAATTTTGAATAAGGCTGTAGGACGACAGTTAAATTCAGTTGAGTGCTGTCTATTAATTGATGAAGCGGCTGTTACCATCGTTGCCGGAAATATTCGCCGTTGTCTTCCTGAAGATGCACTAGTTCATACTTCCAAAGGTCTTATTCCCATTCGTGATGTTCAAGTAGGTGACTTAGTACAAACCCCTCTAGGATTCCGGAAAGTTGTTGATAAATTCGACCAAGGATTCCAAGATGTCTATGAAATAGAAACTAATGCAACTTACCCAAGAGCAACTTTAAACCACAGGCAAGCCATTCTTACAGATGCTAAAGGAGGAATTACCTGGAAGTCGATCGCAAGTTTGGTTGAAGGCGATCGCCTCTTACACAATACTCAAATACTACCCGGTCAAATCACCCATTTGCCTTCTGACTTTACAGAATCCAGACCCTCTCAAAGTCGGACTGCTAAGTCGTTAATTATTCCTGAACTCAGTCCGGAAGTGGCTTGGCTGATTGGGTTTACTCAGGGAGATGGTTATGTTGCGCTCGGTCGAAACAAGCATGGTAAACCCTATGGTTGTGTTGCCTGGTCAGCCAACAACTCAGATACGCAACTGCTTGCAAGAATTCAATCCAAAATTGATGCGGCCTTAGCCTTATTTGGACTTACCGCTTCTCACGATGTTGTGAAGGGCGAGAACACGGCAAAATCAGTTTGTTCATCCATACGATTTGCTGAATATTGTCATCAGTACATCAAACAGCCTAATGTTCCTCTAGAAGTTCCTAGCTTTATCTTACAGGGAACAATAGATATTAGAGCAGCTTACTTAGCTGGATTAATGGATAGCGATGGTGCTGTTAATAACCGTCCCCCTCATTTAATCACAACAGTTTATCGCTCTTTTATCAGACAAGTTGGAGCCGTTTTATCTAGCTTAGGTATTGCAGGTCGAATTACAATTACCCAACCGCAAAAGCAAGAGTGGCAAGCCAAATACAACCTCACAATTCCAGCACTTAAGGGGCGTTATAATGCTCTAATTACTCCTCACTCAGTTAAGGGAGAACTGCGCCAAGGACTTAAAATGTACGGCTTCACCGTTCCTGGTGCAATCATGCGGGAGGCATACACGTATAGCGAAATGCGAGAAATGGGATTTCAGGGTTCTCGCTCTGTTGATGCCAATTACGAACGCTATATCGCTGAAGCTGACATCTCAGTGGATATTCCAGTCACTGTTAAAGGTTTGGGCAGTTACGATCACGTTCAAACCTACGACATTGAAGTCGAAGAAACTCATTGCTTCTATTGTGATGGGTATCTAACGCATAACAGTGCTGGGATGCGCCAATTTGAGTCTAAGGATAAGTTGGGAGCTACTGCTAAAGACAATCTCTGGCAGCAGGATGAATATGGTAACTGGCGTATTGATCCAGAGCGCGATGCTCTAAGAATGGCGAACCATACCCGAGTGTTTCACCAAAAACCTTCTCTGACAGAATGCATTGAAGCAGTTCAAAAGCAATATTACAGTGGTGAAGGTGCAATTCAATGGGCTGGTGAAGCCGTAGCCAGAGCTAACTGCGATTTGCTGCCAACTCAAGAGCTAAGAAAAGATTTTCTGAACTCTTACGAACAAGGAACAGCAAAACAGTGGTTGCAACACCATTATCCCGATCTTGCTCCTGATGAACTAGAGCATCGGTTAGCTCGTGTTGGGCTTAACCCGTGTGGTAAGTCATTTGCCTCACGCTAAAAACCCTGCAAAATCGGTAGAAGCTGAGATGTTAATACCGAGGTAATCAAAGGAATTAAAACGCCTTTGAAACCGTAGAGCGTAGAGGGTGAACCTTTGTAAAATTGAGGTCAAAAGACACCATTTGCAAAGACTATAATCCGAGGCAGTGCCTCCTACACCAAGCGTGTAGCTCCAAGAGTGTGGGGCTTCCTCAAGGGGAAGAAAATGTACGCCGAGCTATAGGGAAAACGGAACCTGTAGAACTAAAGGATAAAAAGCCTTTAGGTTAACAAAACTGGAAATCATTGGCTCTAATTTTCACTGTAATCTTGCTGAGATCCATCTAAATCAAATCGATCCATTCAACTATAAAGAACAAGAGGAGGCTTTCACGGCTGGAGCGCTATCTGTTGCAGTCCTACTGAATCACGAATTTATTGAGGAACGTTACCGCAAGTCACGGGAATTAGACCCAATTGTCGGCGTCTCCTTCACAGGCTTGTTCGACTTCTTTGTAATCGCCTTTGGAGTCGATTGGTTGCGCTGGTGGGCAGAAGGACGCCCTGAAACCTCAGCAGGGCTAGAGTTTAAGCGGCAGGAGCAAGAGTACTTGACCCGTTGGCGAGAAATTGTGCATCGGGTGGTGTGGGATTATTGCGATCGCGTTCATCGCACAAATCTCAAACGCCCCAACCGCTGCACAACCGTTCAACCCTCTGGCACGAAGTCTCTACTCACTAGTGCTTCCCCAGGTTGGCACCCTCCAAAGGCACAACGTTTCATTCGTCGGATTACATTCCGCAAGTATGACCCAGTTGCCCTAGCTTGTATCGACTACGGTTACAATGTCATCCCCTCTCAATCTGATAAGGACGAAAATGGACATCTCCTGAATGATCCCTTCGACCCCCGATGCTCGGAATGGCTTGTGGAAATTCCCGTTGCCGTCCCTTGGGCAGACTTACCAGGTGCTGATGAAATCGATATCAGTAAATTTAGCGCGATCGCACAGATGGATTTCTACATGCAAGTGCAGAAATACTACGTGCGACACAATACCTCTGCCACCATCGAACTGCGGGAAAACGAGGTGGAGACGTTGGGAACTCGGATTTACGAAGCGATTCGAGACGATGAAGGCTACATCTCAGCTGCTCTTTTAGCACGCTTTGACGACCTTCAAACCTTCCCGCGCTTACCATTCGAGCCAATCGATCGCCATCAGTACGAACAGCTAATGCAAGACGTGGAAACGCGACGCCGCACCCATGATTTTCATGCCACTCTCAGTCGTTATGACTCAGGGGATTTCATGGAAGCTGGGCCAGCAGGGTGTGACTCCGATAAGTGTCTGTTCTCAGAATCCAAGTCTGTCTAACTACGAGGCTGGAAAGTGCGATCGCACTTTCCCAACTCCGCCAACCCAACAAGACACGTTAGAATCCCAGAGGAATCACTGATACACCCATCGGCAGCACTAGGAGATCCGACGCAAATGTTCCTCGATGAACTGACACCAATTTTTAAAGAACTGACTAAGCAGCCGATTGCTTTTTTCGGAGGATTTTTCTCGGGAGCATTTCGGCTCAATCTTTCAGAAGATCCAGTTAAAAGCTGGCTAGACGAGCAAGCTGGCGCTACTGGATACACAGCTACCACTACGAGTAGCGAAAACGGTAGAACCAGCGGTCCTCAATCGATTTCGATTGAATAAAACCAAATTTAACTGAATCCGCCTGGAAACGAGGGGTCTATCCCATGTGGGTAGACCCCTTTGCACTTTTGTGTTATCGCCTATGTGAGATAGATAACCGTTTGAAGGCAAATGAGTAGGCTATCATAAAACGATAAATGACAAGTTCAGCTCTACCTTTGGTTGAATTTTTGGTTAGACTGCCTACTGTTGGTGGCTTGCCTTTAAAAATTTACCACGGGTCAACCCGACAAGATTTTGAGTACTTCAACGTCTCTAACTCTCGTCTGTGGCTCTGAACTTTCACTTCTCGTTCAGCTTTATCGATCCAAATGACCATTTACATCGGAAACCTGTCCTACCACGCCACCGAAGAAGACTTGAGAGCAGTATTTGCCGATTACGGCACCGTGAAGCGAGTTGTGCTACCCACAGACCGCGAAACGGGACGATTGCGCGGATTTGCTTTCGTTGAAATGACAGATGATGCCCAAGAAGAATCTGCCATCTCTGAACTGGATGGTGCTGAGTGGATGGGACGCCAACTGAGAGTCAATAAAGCAAGACCTAAGGAACGCAGTGGCGGAGTTAGGGGTTAGAAGGAGTTCTAATTGTAGCAAAAGGCTTCTCCAGCAATCAATGTCCATCTGAGAGGATGTCTGAAAAGTCATAATCGAGACGCTTAGGCGGTGGAGATCCCCCTAAATCCCCCTTTTCAAGGGGGGTTGGGGGGGAGCGAACCAACTTTTAACACTTCTCAGACATCCTATGAACAATAGAATAGAAGCAACAGGTTGCTCCAGCACTAATTGGGCAGACCTGTTGCTATCTCTTCATAGTCGCTAAAGTATACAGACGAACTGGGTTTGCGAATAACACCACCAGTCGTCACTTGCATAGGACTTACGCACAGATGCTACACAGAGTAGGGGCGAGGCATGCCTCGCCCCTACAGATGATGGTTTCAAGGTAAATTTGCGTCAGTCCTGTTACAGGGGTTGGTGTCGTGAAAAAAAGTTTGTCTAATCTCCCAGGCAAATCCCCAAGCCTTTGGCTGTTTTGACAAGAGTGCCATTTGGGTCTACGGCTTGATACTTGCCAATCGCCTCAGCAATTGGCACGGCTACAACTTGGCGGTTTTGCCAGGTCACCATCTGGTCATATTGTTCGGTCGCGATTAGATCGACAGCAGCAACACCAAAGGCTGACCCTACCAACCGGTCCAGGGGTGAAGGCATACCACCGCGCTGGGTATGCCCCAACACCGTGACTCGCGTTTCCGCACCTGTACAGGCAGAAATGCGATCGGCGAGATATTGACCAATACCTCCTAAGCGGCATTCCCCGAAGCGATCGCTCCATTTGACCACCTCACCCGTTTCTGTACAAACCGCCTCTGACACAACTACCACGCTGAAGTGTTTGCCTTGACGCTGGCGTTCTAGAATATCACGGCAGACGTTGTCGATAGTGTAAGAAATTTCTGGAATCAAGATGATATCTGCTCCTCCCGCAATTCCGGCGGAGATAGCAATGTGACCGGCATCTCGACCCATCACTTCCAAAATCATCACCCGGTCGTGACTGGCAGCTGTAAATTGCAAGCGATCGAGTGCTTCGGTTGCGATATTAACTGCCGTATCAAAGCCAATCGAACGCTCTGTAATCCCAACATCGTTATCAATGGTTTTGGGAATTGCCACAAAGTTAAGATTGCCTTGCTGGGCAATTTTGCGGAGAATTGCCAAACTGCCATCGCCTCCAACACCAATCAAGGCATCGAGTCCCAGGAGATGATACCCTTCAATGATGTCTTCAGAGCGATCGCGTAGTGTCCCGTCGGGCATCGGAAACGCAAATGGGTCACCTTTGTTCGTTGTTCCCAGCATCGTACCCCCCTGTGTTAGTGTTGGCTCGACCTTTTCGATTTCAAGCTTCACCGCTTGAGGCGGACGGCTCATCAACCCATTTGTAGCGCGATAAATTCCCCACACCTCCCAGTTATAAGTCCCTGTAGCGCGGCGAGTCACAGCCCGAACCACTGCATTTAACCCCGCACAATCTCCGCCACTGGTGAGAATCCCAATCCGTCTGTGTTCTCCCATAAGATGTTTAATGTCTTTTTGAGTCGCTTTACCATTTTCCACGTTTCAAGTAAATTTGACCTCAGACGTAGCTATTTGAAAAGGAAACTATTGTAAAGATTTATAGCTGGAATAAACTCTCGGATTTGCCTCAAGTTTGTCACTTTTTCGCCCTGAGTTTGTCACACTCCTAGGTCTAAACTGACGGAAAGATCTCTATAGCCATCCAATTTAAGTTATGAAAATCACTGAACTATCACTATAAACGGGAGCGGTTCCGTTTTAGGGAGGCGTCGAGTACTTTCTGTAGTTCGTCTAAAGTTAGAGGCTGCATTAGCAATGCCTTCCTAAGATAGAAGGAAAGACGGTGGGTTATGCAGGAGATTAGGGCTGCGTATAAATACTTAGCCTTTAGGACTATTGCGTCACTCGATACGGAGGACAAAAATTATGGCAGATGTAGTTCAGCCTCTAGGTGAGGCAGAACGCACCTTAGATCGGGATTGTACAACGCTGTCTCGTCACGTTCTACAGCAACTCCAAAGCTTTGGTGCAGAGGCTCAAGATCTCAGTGCGCTGATGAATCGCATTGCCTTGGCCGCAAAGCTAATTGCTCGACGCTTAAGTCGTGCTGGTTTAGTGGAAGGAGTGCTGGGTTTTACGGGTGAGACCAATGTGCAGGGGGAATCTGTCAAAAAGATGGATACCTATGCCAACGATGTCTTTATCTCGGTGTTCAAGCAAAGCGGTCTTGTCTGTCGCTTGGCATCCGAGGAAATGGAAAAACCCTACTACATCCCAGAAAACTGCCCTATTGGACGCTACACTCTGCTCTATGACCCTATTGATGGTTCCTCGAATATCGACATCAACTTAAATATTGGTTCGATTTTTTCAATTCGCAGGCAAGAAGGAGATGATATCGACGGCGAAGCCCGCGATTTGCTCCAACATGGGCGCAAACAACTTGCCGCTGGCTACATTCTCTACGGACCGAGCACAATGCTGGTGTACTCCATCGGCAGGGGGGTTCATTCGTTTACCCTTGACCCCAGCTTGGGGGAATTTATCCTTTCCAATGAAAACATCAAGGTGCCAGACCACGGTTCGATTTATAGCGTGAATGAGGGAAACTTCTGGCAGTGGGATGAATCAATCCGGGACTTCATTCGCTACGTCCATCGCCATGAAGGCTATACCGCTCGTTATAGCGGGGCGTTAGTTGGAGATTTTCACCGGATTTTGTCTCAGGGTGGCGTCTTCCTCTATCCCGGTACTTTGAAGAAGCCGGAAGGAAAGTTGCGTCTGCTGTACGAAACAGCTCCCCTTGCTTTTTTGATTGATCAAGCCGGTGGTAGAGCGAGCACGGGAACCCAAGAGCTTTTGGATGTTGTTCCAAAGGCGCTGCATCAAAGAACCCCGTTGATTATTGGTAGCAACGAGGATGTAGCCCTTGTCGAGTCCTTTATTCAGGAACGCGCACGGGAGGCTCAAGAAACCACAATGGCTCGTTCTTAGTAGTTATTTAGTTAGTAGTATTTCCCACGTTAACTACTAACTAATAACCAATGACATCTCAAATTATTAGGAGTTCAGTAATGACAGCCAAGAATCCCATATTGGAAATTGAACAGAGTTATGGTCAGAGTATCTGGATGGATAATCTGAGCCGTACTCTGATTCAGTCCGGCGAACTCAAGCGCCTGATTGAGGAGCGGGGGATTGTAGGAATTACGTCCAACCCGACTATTTTTGAAAAAGCGATCGTGGGGAACGCTATTTACGACGCTGATATCGAAGCGGGTATTCGTGAGGGGAAATCAGTCCAGGAAATTTACGAATCTCTAGTGTTTGATGACATCCGCAATGCCTGCGATATCCTCAAACCCGTCTATGATTCGAGCAATGGACTCGACGGTTACGTCAGCATTGAAGTACCACCAGTCATCGCCAACGATACCGAAAAAACGATTGAAGAAGCCCGACGCTATTTCAATCAAATTGGTCGGAAAACGTGATGATT
>JAIUYC010000105.1 GCA_020216575.1 Coleofasciculus sp. S288
AAAACTTTCCAAGAAAAGCGCCTTTCAGGTGGAGACAATTCAGTATCCTGGTGAAAAATGTTAAGCCAGATTACAAAACAGCAGAGCGCTCCTAATAAATAAAGTGCTGATATTAACGTCATGGTTCCAACTAATCTTCGATTGAGTTATCTCTTGAAGAGATCTATTTTTTGCGTTCTTAAAATTCTTAACAATTATTTATAATAAACTTAAGCAACTTGCTTTAAAACCTCCTGTGGTGTGAAACTCCGTTTTTTTGGGGCTACCACTTAAGAAAGATGCAATCCAATATGCCTGATGAGAATAAGCGATACAGGTCTGGTGCATTAGCTGCCGACTTTCCTAAGGCTGAGGAAACTGCAGTGATTTTTGACTTCTATACGGGCGAAGTTATTGAATTGATTTGTGGAAAAGCAAATAGTTAGGTTAATCTCACCCCTACGACACCTAGCTCCTGAATCCAAGCATATTCCACCCTCTTGAGAACCCGCTATTGATTTTTCTGTCCTTAGGAGGACGTGGCATTTGCTCCGCTCGGCTCAACTTAAGAAATAATTCACAACCCCAGTTCCTATAATAGTTATTACCTGCCAGTGAGGATACGAAAAAGGGTTTGAAGACTCTGAGTAATGTTTTGAAACCCCTGTGTGATGCTTTGAAAACTCTGAGTGATGTACAGCCAAAGGTCAAACAGGCTAACGCCAAAAACCAATTGCAAGATCAGAACTACAACACCGATCCCAATAACAGCCGTAAGACTCGCTCTTACCACCCTAATCAATAAAGTTAACACCAGCCAGGACAACAGCAGGCTGATAATTACAAGAACCAAGGTGGCAATTACAATGATTGCATCTACTGGCATGGCAAGGTTTGAACGTACCCCACCTAAATCGTAGATGGGGAGTGCGCTCAAGATTTCGTTCATCGAAAGGTAACAATGCGATCGCCCTTTCCAATCTCCTCACTTGCCTTCAAAACTTCCTGTCTTGCCCATTGATCGGCTGCTATGATGTCATCTAAACAAGGAGTGGGGCAGTTATCGGCTCGGTGGCGATCGCAAACTGCTTCAATGCAACGGGCAATATCCAAATATTGGATTTTCTCGTCTAGAAATAGCGCCACAGCCTGTTCGTTTGCTGCATTTAGCACCGCAGGCATCGAACCCCCAGCACGACCGACTGCATAAGCGAGTTGCATGCAGGGATATTTCTGATGATCCGGTTCCTTGAATGTCAAACTGCCCGCTTTCACTAAATCCAGGCGTTCCCAATCTGTATAAATGCGATCGGGCCACGATAACGCATAGAGCAACGGCAATCGCATGTCAGGCCAACCCAGTTGAGCTAAAACCGAAGTATCTTGCAACTCAATTAAGGAGTGAATGATGCTCTGAGGATGGATGACAATATCGATGTCATCGTAGTCCATACCGAAAAGAAAGTGAGCCTCAATCACTTCCAGTCCTTTATTCATCAGGGTGGCGGAGTCTACGGTAATCTTGCGGCCCATAGACCAGTTGGGATGCTTCAAGGCATCAGCGACTCGTACCTCGCTTAACTTCTCCACAGGCCAATCTCGGAATGCACCACCGGAGGCTGTCAGCAGAATGCGCCGCAAGCCACCTGCTGGCACACCTTGAAGGCATTGAAAGATAGCAGAATGCTCTGAGTCAGCCGGTAGCAGCTTGACACCGTGTTTCTCGACAAGCGGCAGTACGACTGGCCCCCCTGCAATCAAGGTTTCTTTATTTGCCAGAGCAATATCTTTACCTGCTTCAATGGCAGCAATGGTCGGCAATAAACCGGCACAGCCAACAATGCCAGTGACGACCGTTTCAGCATCGCCGTAACGGGCAACTTCAACAACCCCAGCGTCTCCAGCCAGCAAGATGGGTTGGGGGTCAAGGTCAGCAACTGCCGCTTTCAGTTCTGGTAATTTCTCCTCGACACAGATGGCTGCGATCGCAGGTTGAAATTGCCGAATCTGAGCTGCTAACATCTCAACATTTCGCCCCGCTGCCAATCCCACAATCCGGAATTGATTGGGGTACTGAGTCACGATATCTAAAGTCTGAGTGCCGATAGAGCCAGTGGAGCCAAGGAGTGTAATCGCTTTCACAATGCTTCACAATATTTTAATAATGACCCACCTTCCACTATAAAATTCTTTGGGCTAATTCTTCGCAACCTCAGCTTTCAGTAAGCGCCGATGTAGTGGGGGACAAGGAACCCAACAATGGCAAGCAACAACTGGTCATTGATCAGTGCATAAGCTGTTCAGCATTTAAATAGGGTATGAGGATTTGGTGAAAGGGAACTCCTTAACAGGGAACAGACAATATGTGTTTTCAATGCACAACAGCTTATTAAATCGCCTGCCTTGAGGTATGGGGATTCACCACCACCTCTCAACCTATTTTTGTGTCATAAAGTCCGAATTCATCGCGAATTGCTCTTGTCAAAAATTTAGAATTGAATCCTTTATACACTTCTTTAGCAATTAAAATTGCTTCTTTATAGTTGTATAAGCCTTCTAACAAACTTCTTCCTCGGCTGTAATTATTCTCTCCATTATTAATGATGTAAACCGCTCCAGCAAAAGGCAATGGATCTATCATTGCTCCCCTTTTCGCCATAATTTTTAATATTTTATGGTGAGGAGCTGCGTAGATTGATAACTTTTCCTCTTCAATAGTTTCAGGGTTTTCCGGAATCTGGCAAAAGTCATACCTGATGATATTAGACGTTCCGCAATGAAGATAAAATTTTTCTGTCCTGAAATAGATAAAATTGCTCCCATCTTTATATTCATAGCCTTTATTGAAAAACCATCCATCACCTTGATGATGTGGCTCGACAAATTCTGCCAAGTATTTACTGACGCAGTCATCAGCATCAACAACCATCGTATGACATAGGTCAAATTCTTGAGCAGCTTTTAGTCCTGTAAGAACCTTTCGACCTCTGTCTAGTCGTTTAGTAGGAAGGTCTAGGTTCTGGGGAGGTGGAAAGTTAACTTCAATGTATTTAATGTGGGGATGGCGAAATTGGATGTGTGGCTTTTCATGACAAACAACAATTACTCTAAAGTTGGCTGAGGTTTGATTGCAAATCGACTTTATACATCTTTCAAAGAGTTTAGATACACGCTCCCACGACTTGGAAGCTTGAGGACTCTTAAGGGGGACAATGAAAATTAGCATATTAATCTTCCCAATCATTGGGTTAATAAAGCAAACATAGACAACCAGATACTTAATCCAGCTATACTCTTTGGAGAGTGTCTTAGGATTTACGCAAATCTTACTCTAACCCTCTTTATTAGCGTAAAATTCCGTAACACTCCGTAAGTCTTATAGCGGTTCTCAAATAATTGGAGTACGGGCGGGTTTATTGGATTGAGCAATGGGAAGCAGATATCTCGGTAAAACCCGCCCCTACGACTCCTGAATCTGGGTGTATCCCACTAGAACCGAGAATTGCTATATGTATGGAAGCGTTGTGTTTTTCTCGGAGTGAGACTCTGAACCCAACTCATGGTAAATTAGCCTGAACGGTTGACCCAGTCAAAAGTTGGATACAAATCCCCGACTTGAGTCGTAGAGAGAAAGAAAAATTGTCCTTGTTTCAAGCCTCCGGATTTATCCGTGGGGTCAATCCAAAATCCAAAATCCAAAATCGAATGACGGTAAGCGATCGCAGTACGTCTAGTTGATGCCTGATTTGAGAAGAGAGCTTCTATGAAAATTGAAACATTGGCAGTTCATGCAGGTCATTGCATCGATCCTGCCACAGGATCAGTCGCCCCCCCGATTTATCTATCCACCACCTTCGAGCGTCAGGCAGATGGCAGCTATCCCTTGGGTTACAACTACATCCGAGACAACAACCCGAACCGAGAAGCCTTAGAGAAAGGGTTGAGTGAGTTAGAAGGGGGAGTTGCGGCGGCAGCATTTTCCTCCGGTTCAGCAGCGACGATGGGCGTGTTCCAAGCGCTTTCGCCAGGAAACCATGTGATTGCTCCTTTAGATGCTTACTCTGGAACCGCCGCTTTATTGCGAGAAGTATTTATGCCGTGGGGTTTGGCAGTTACGTTTGTGGATATGACGAACCCTACAGAAGTTGAGCAAGCCATTCAATCGAATACCCGGTTAATTTGGGTTGAAACGCCATCCAATCCCATGCTCAAGATTACTGACATTGGGAAGATTTCTAACATTGCTCATCAAGCCGATGCACATTGCGTCTGTGATAACACTTGGGCAACACCAATTGGGCAAAGTCCTCTGAAAAGTGGTGCTGATTTAGTTGTCCATTCCACCACCAAGTACCTCGGCGGACATAGTGATGTCCTGGGAGGTATCGCAATTACCAAGGTTGAAGACGACTTTTTTAACAGGATTCGGAAAATTCAGACGACTGGCGGTGCAGTCGCTTCTCCGTTCGATTGCTGGTTGGTATTCCGAGGCATTCAAACATTACCATATCGCATGAGAGCGCACTCGGAAAATGCGCTTAAAGTGGCAACATTTTTAAGCGAACACCCCAAAGTCGAAGCCGTTCATTATCCAGGACTCAAACAGCATCCAGGACATGAGATTGCCACTTCTCAGATGCAGTTATTTGGGGGAATGCTCTCGTTCCAGGTGAAGGGGGGACGGGAGATGGCATTTGCTGTCGTGGCGAAGGTAAAACTTTTCACGCGGGCAACTAGTTTGGGGGGTGTAGAGAGTTTAATCGAACATCGAGCCTCTATTGAAGGGGCAGGGACAAAAACCCCAGATAACCTGTTGCGAGTATCGGTTGGTCTTGAGCATGCAGACGATTTAATTGAGGATTTGGCTCAAGCTTTAAATTAGGATTTCAGAGGGAATTGCCATATTCACCTTTATCTTTAAACCATTTGACACCAAATGGGGAGTGTCAAATCTGCCTGAACGGACTTACCAGCTGAGGTTGTTATGCTTTCCGATAAGTTTCGTCGCCAGCTACGTCAAGAAGCAGACAAATGGCGAACTGAGGGATTAATTGATGATTATCTATACGAGCAATTATGCGATCGCTATCAATTCAGTGACCTAGAAACAGTTGCCCGTAACCGATTTATCGTCATTCTACTGGGGTTGGGCAGTGTTCTGTTGGGCTTGGGGGTCATCACCTTCGTCGCCGCTAACTGGCAAACTTGGTCGCGAGAGTTCAAAGTGATACTGCTGCTGAGTCTGTTCGTTGGTGTCAACACGGCTGGCTTCTACCTGTGGCGACGCCCAGCCGAACGCTGGCAGCGCCGTTTGGGGCAGGCCTTATTACTCCTAGGAGCGCTGGTTTTAGGGGCGAATATGGCTCTAATGTCCCAAATATTTCATCAAAGCGGACGGCTTTATCAGCTGTACCTCCTTTGGGGATTGGGCGTTTTGGCAATGGCTTATAGCCTGCGGTTGACGCTGTTGGGAGTCCTGGCAATCCTGTTAATCCTGCTGGGGTACGTGCAGGGACTGCCAGAAGCCGAGGCGATTGGGGAATTTTCTTGGCTGCGACTGATGGTGCAACACATGCCCGTGCTAGCAGGTTTGATGTTTATCCCGTTAGCTTACTGGTGTCGTTCGCGATGGATTTTTCGACTGGGCGCGATCGCAATTGTTGTTTCCCTTGAAGCTAATTTAATGCAGCTCAATCTGTTAGGCTCCACAGCTTGGACGGCTGCGATCGCCTGCGCCCTCCCTCCGGCACTGTTATGGGCTTATAATGATTTTCCTTGGATAGAACGTTTCTCGGGTTATGAATCCTTTAGGCGTACAGCCCGAAGTCTAGCTATCACGTTCCTCAGCCTCTTGTTTTATATTTGCTCTTTCTACGGCTTATGGAACACCTCATCTGTATCTTCCGGTGAAGACGCCTCACCTCTTTTTTCACCTTCCTCAGTGGATATTCTAATCTTAGGTGTCTTAACACTTTGGGAATGGCTGCGCTTGCTGCGTCGAGTGGATCGAACAACTATCCTCATAGCCGGTGCGATCGCTACCAGTGCGATCATTCCCTTTTGGCATCTCGGCATCGAGCAGCTTCCGGTAAGAGCAACGATCATCTTCAACCTGCTCTTACTCCTTCTGGCTGTTGGGTTAATCCGCAAGGGGCTGGCACAGGGACAGCGACGCCTTTTCTGGGGTGGTATGGTACTGATAACACTGCAAATTTTTAGCCGGATGCTGGAGTACGACACCGACTTGTTGTTCAAATCCCTAGTTCTGTTCCTGTGTGGACTGGGTGGCATTGCTGGTGGACTCTGGTTTGAGCGCCGCGTCCGAACTAGGGCTAGGGTTTGAAACTTAAAAGGTTGAAGGTTAGAAAAATGAAACTCAGAAGCTAGGAGATGATGCTAGGAGATGATGGCTGTACCTAATTCATTTGAGAACCGCTATAACCTGCAACCTATTACCGACTCACCTATAAGCTCACTTTCAATCCTTTATGACCTTTAATGCTAATTCTCCTAATCCCATATCCTTTTGGCGCTTGTGGATACCTCTGGTGTTTCAAACCGTACTGATTCTTGCCGTCCCAGCCCAAGCTGTTTACACTTACCTCACTGGCAAAACCGTCATCCTTCAAACCGTACCGATAGATCCTTATGAACTGTTGCGGGGTTACTCTCAAACGTTGAGGTATGATATCTCCACTCAGGAGAGTTTGCGGGAGCTTCCAGGATGGGAGGAATTACCCAAGCAGCAACAACAGAATGGGAACAAACTATCGTTGCTCAAGCCAGGTACTCTCTTTCATGTAATTCTGGAAGCACCAATCCCAACCGACTCAACTGGACTGCCCCAAGCTTGGAAACCTGTAGCTGTTAGCATCGAACGCCCCTCCAACCTCCCAGTCAATCAGGTTGCTCTTAAAGGTTTGGTTCAAGCAGGCTTCATCGAGTATGGATTGGAAACTTACTATATACCCGAAGATCAACGAGAAGAGATCAACGCCGATCTCCGTGCAGCCGCTCGAGCCAACTCCAATCAGTTACAACAGAACCCAGTTCAATCTAATTCAAATCGACCACCACAGAAACCGCCGGTTGTCATGGAAATTAAGGTAAATGAACGAGGTGATGCTGTTCCAATCAGCCTCTGGGCGCGGATTGGTAGAGACTCGAACCAAAGGATTCGCAATTATCGCTTCTAAGGAAGGAGCTTAAGTGACATCCGCCCTAACCTCTAGTACCTTAGGGCGGAAATAAGCCTACCATCTAAAACAAGCTCACAAGCTTAAAAGAAAGCTTTTGACTTTTGAGTGCGTCGGGTTTGGGAACCTGCGTCCCTCTCCATGGAGACGCGCCCAGAGGGTTTTGACTTCCAAGGCAGCGGTACTAGCCTCTCTCAATTTTTGCGTCTAAGCTGCCATGCAGCACCAACTGCAGCGCCAGCACCGGCTAACAACCCGACACTCATTCCCTCAATGGTTTCGGTAACGGGATCTTGAGTCAGACACTCACTTGTAACATTCTTCGCTTGCAAGCACTGATTGCTGGAAGCCCAGCTTGTAGTACCTCCGAGAATCACACCTGCAATACTACAGGTTGCAATCAGAATCAAGAAGCGGTTAGATTTTCTACCCATAGATAGATGTGTAAAGTATAAGGACTGTTCATTCTCCTAACCTACTTTACCCATCTCCAAGCAAAATGTAACCGTATTTTCACTGAATTTTGATTCACTATGGGAAGCTTCATCAAATCTTGATGCAGGAAAAGGGGAGAAGTTTTACCGTCTTCCCCCTCTCTAATCTCCTTCACCCTAAACCGAATGGCACTGACTTAAGCAGAAAATATCAGCCTAACCCTCTGGCTCAATCAATACGCCAGTTAAAGGGTAGACGTGCATAGATCCCTCTGGGGTCATTCAGTGATTGGAGCACATTTAAGTCCGCTTTGAGTTTCAGGAATTCTGCGGTTAAGGGATCGGGTTGCTTCCTGCTTCGGGCATTATCCTCACCCGTCAGTTTTTCTAAAATCCGTTCTTCGAGACTGCGAACTTCTGGATATTCTTGCAATTCCCAATCCTTCCCTAGCTTGGCTTGCTTGGCAGCATACTCGATCGCGGCATCCATGCCTCCAATCTCATCCACCAAACCCAGTTGCTTGGCATCTTGGCCCGACCAAACCCGTCCTTGAGCAATCTGTGCTACCTTTTGTTTCGGCAGTTTTCGAGCCTCTGCTACCTTATCGAGAAATTGATTGTAAATCTGGTTGACCATTTTTTGCGCGATCGCTAACTCTTGGGGCGTCTTGGGGCGAGAAACAGTGCTACTGTCAGCATAGCGACCCGTTTTGACCACATCCCAAGTGATGCCATTGTCATTAGCTAGCTTTTGGACATTAAATTGCAAGCCGAAAACGCCGATCGAACCCGTAATCGTATTCGGTTCTGCAAATATATAATTGCCACCTGTAGCAATCCAGTAACCCCCAGAGGCAGCATAATCGCCCATTGAGATAATCACTGGTTTCTTCTCACGAGTGAGCCGCACTTCCCGCTGAATCACCTCCGATGCCGTAGCACTTCCACCAGGACTATTGATCCGCATCACCACTGCCTTGACATCTTTATCCAGTCGAATCTGCCGCATCTGTTTAGCAAAGCGTTCAC
>JAIUYC010000106.1 GCA_020216575.1 Coleofasciculus sp. S288
AATGTTTTCCTTATGAGTTCATGGCGATATCTTAGGCAGGTATTGCAGCAAATCGTCTCGACACTTAACTTGCGGAAAGTTGCGGGTGGCGAAATTGATCAGTTCGCTTGGAGATTTGCCGCTAAAGATGCGGTTGTAAATGTCCTTCCACTCCGTCCAGCTAAACTCGGAGTGGGTTTGTTGAATGTTTGGATGTAGCATCCTGTGCATATTCATTTTGATAGCTATTTCGCTTCCCATTAGTTCGCGCAGGGCGTTGAAAACATCTGGGTCTAGGGGTTCGGTTTCTTCGCTTAACAGTCCGGCGTATTCTTCCGGATAGCAGCAGATGTTTGCAAACTCTTCCGTTGTTAGAATCATGTCGGTTATCCTGAGTACTCAAGGCAAGTTCATTCCGCGATCGCCTTTCTTGGGTGTGTATGGAGGTAAAAATTGACAACCCGTTCCATGTAGAAAGGCGGGTTGTGTGGTACGACTAAGCGTTGGTTTAATTAACTGCTTGGGGAACAATCGCTGTAGCGGCTTTCTTAGCAAGTTGGTCACAGCGTTCATTCATTTCATTGCCAGAGTGTCCCTTGACGTGAACCCAGCGCACTTCGTGAATTTGACACAGCTCATCAAGCGTTGAGAGCAGGTCAGTGTTTGCTTTTCGCTTCCCACCTGTCATCACCTTGATTAAGTACTGAGAATCTGTGCAAATTTCAACTCGGCATGGGTATTTAATGGCTTTTAAACCTTGAATCGCTGCTGTAATTTCCATCCGGTTATTTGTTGTCCCTGGTTCTCCTCCAGAGAGTTCCTTTTCAATTGGAGTGCCATCTTTCTTGACGTAGAGCAGTATGCATCCCCAACCACCATGCCCGGGATTGTTGAGACAGCTTCCATCACAGTGAAGCGTTACCTTTTTTAGGGTATTAGTAAGTTCTTGAGTGGCTTGTGTCATAGGAATTTGATTGATTTAGTTCTCATCTTTGTAAAGGCGATAGCCTAATAGTGTCTTGAGACAGACGAGACGTAGTTACCACTCGAAAACTCTTTCTGAATAAAAAGAAAAGAAAGTCCCTCATTCGAGGGATTCTCTCTATTAGTTCTTAGCCTTTAACAAGTTGCCTCCTTAACTGTTACGATTCATCCTCTTCGTCATCTGGGTGAGGCAATTGATCTGCTGCGGCAAGTAAGTCTTCCAGTTCGTCCCATGAAGGAGAATCGTTGTTGTCATTGTTTTGAGCATCAAATGCAGTTGTACGCATAATCGTTGTTTATGAAAGTAGAGATTTTCACAGGAATAGCGCGATAGCGCTCTTAACTCACTTTTTGGATCTGTGTTTTATCTTCTGGCAACAGCTCAGGAAGTTGTTCGTGAATTACGTTAACAACATACTCAGGATTTTCCCGAAGCTTTCGCACGATTTTGCCAATCATCATCTCCTGGCTGATTTCCACATTGTTTCGCTTTTGCTGAATTCCTAATGGCTTGCATAGTTTCCTGGCTTTTCTTTTGCTCAGTCCTTTTATCTCCTGAAGGACTAAATCGTAGATATCGGTGTTTTCTATTGAAGTAAGTTCTACGTGCGTTTCTTCTGCAATTGCTTCAGAAGCTGAATTTTCAAGGATTTCTGGGTTCGGATCTGTAATTAGCTCAGGTTGATTTTTCCGACTTTTCGGGTCGTTTATCCACCAGCAAGCAACACTAAAGTAAGTGATGTAGAGTACTATATCGAGTGCTATGTCTTTCATTTTTTATGTTTCCTTTTCTAGGAAAGATGAACTAAGCTTATTGGGCAATGAGTGAACTGTTTAACTGCCAAGTATTACCTGTTTATTGGATGTGTTAATACTCACGGCTCAGGCTTTTATGGCATTTTGAAGGCGATCAATTCTACACATGAAAACCGATAGGTTTTCTACAACTTGTGCTGGATGTCCTGAAGTTTTACTTCTAGCTGCGTTCCAGCTTGCAGGTTAAACGTTTTGGCAGTTCCTGCTGGTAGCTCTATTACAGTATCAACGGCTCCTTGCGATCGATAGATCGTACAACGCTCTTGAATAGAGCAAGGAGGTGCGCTTTCGATAATTCCCTGTATCTTGCCATCTTTTAGAAAGATGATATCGATAGGAAATTTGACGTTGTACATCCATACCTGCACCAGTTTAGGGGGTTGTACTGGGAAAAGTATTCCTGACGAAGAAGGTAAGTTATCCTGTCCTTGCAACCCCATAGCCTGCTCTTTGGGTGTTGCTTTTACCTCAAGAGTAGCTACCTGACGATTTTCGTAGCTGAGGATGGCTGTTTTTGCTTTAAAAGAGGTGTCCGCAGATAGTTTTATCTGGTATCCGTAAGCTCCCAAGAGTGCAATTGCAATAGCTATTCCTGTGCCATTTAACCATCCTAGTTTTGATAGTTGCTTTTTGAACAACATTCTTTTTCCTCTATAAATTATGCCGCTGTTGCCACAACTTTAGGGCAGAATGTAGTTTTGACTCGTCTATCTATATTGAGGATGGCAAGGCTTTGTAAGAGTTCTATTGCCTTGGTGTTTCCTTTGGCAGCAAAGTAAGTCCAGATGCTAATCCAGTCTAATATTGAAAGGGCTTGAACTCTCCAGATTTTATCGTTGTCTTGGTAGTCGATGGTTTTTATTTCGCCTGAGAATCCCTTTTGCCTGAGAGTTTTCTTCCTACGTTCTGAATCATGAAGTTCTTCCAGCCAGGTGGGTTCTGTTCCTAACTGCTGAAATCCTTCATAGATTTCGATATAGTAGCTGTTGAAAAAAACTAGGATGTTGATTTGTGTTGTCTTGGTTAGTTTAATTTTGACAACAGTAGCTGCGAAGCGTGGGTCTGCATCGGTTACCTCAGCTTTACTATTGATACAGCAAGCTTGTTTGCCAGATAAAGTTTTCTTGTCCTCGATTGGCTGTTCTGATAAAAAACTTGCTAAGAGCTTTTTCTCTCTCAAGGGAAGTTGTTCGGTTGAATTCAGATTGCTCCACACTGCCGTAACAGTTTGCAGGGGATAGACGGTTGAAATAGAGCGATTGGGAAGCATGGCTGATAGGGTTTTGAGCTTGTTTTCACGGATGAACGTTTTAACAAACTTCTTGATATCGCTGTTTGCTTGAGGAACCATCTGGTTTTCACTCAGAACAATTTGCCCGTTTCTTAATTGGTAAGCTAAAAAGCTTATGTTATTGCACCAAAAGCGCTTGAGCTTTACTGTTGGTTTACTGACTGATGATTGGGTATAAGCTGTGTAATCTTTTGGTTCCATTGATGCGACTGTTGTACGAGGAAATGACTGGTAACTAATCTTTGCAATCCATCTTAAAAATCCCGTGTTGCCAGAGATTGCCAGCATTTGCCTGTTTTTTCACAACTTTGCCACATCTTTTTCACAATTATGAAGTTAAGATGAAGCTGGGTTAAAGCAACTGTAAAGTTAGCTTGTGATTTTAAATTATATGAATCCCCCTTACTGTTTATGCTTGAGTTCCTAGGTAAATCAAGTCTTGTGAGCTTTTAGAGCAGAGGGGGATATTTGGAACCTTTTCCTTAGTTTTTTGAGTTTTGTTAAGTTAATTCCAGTTAGCTTAATGAGATTTTACAATTAGCACTCTTACATCTGTCTGGATTTAGAGGGGATGTGCAAACCCACAAGAGCGCAGTGATGTTTTAACTCATCCAGGTTATTAAGGGTACAGGCACTCATCCCAAGGAATTCGGCTTTTGAGCTGGAGCATAATATTAACTCTTGATAAGAGAGAGCAATGCAATCCTTGTTCTGCGATAACCTGTAGAGCATCATTCGCAAAAAGTACCCGTAAGGGTACTGTCACATCTACCAGAATTCACCGAAAATCAAGGCTCTACTCAGCTACTCAGACAGAATAACTCAGCACCCAAGAGCTTCTGGAACGGCAGTAACCAAGGCGAGTAAGCTAATTGGTTACATCGCTAGAATTCTCTGTCATTTTTTTACAAGAACATCGAGTCTGAAGCTTATTAGCTGAATCCTACACCTCCATTAGGAGAAGGATAATGCTTAACCGTCCACAAAACGAATCCAGCACTCAAGAAGCCAACAGCAATAATGGCTATGTTTCAGCCCCACCCGCTGTATCGCTTCCCAAGGGAGGTGGTGCGATTCAGGGCATTGGCGAAAAGTTTTCGATGAACCCGATTACGGGGACAGGTTCTCTTAGTGTGCCTATTTTTATATCCCCCGGACGCTCTGGTTTCTCGCCTCAATTGTCCCTCAGCTATGATTCGGGAGCTGGTAACAGTCCGTTTGGGTTGGGTTGGAGTTTGGGGATTCCTGCAATTACGCGCAAAACTCAAAAAGGACTGCCTCAATATCGCGATGCCGAGGACTCCGATACGTTTATTCTCTCAGGTGCTGAGGATTTAGTACCAACGCTGGTTCAAGAGGACGAGCGCTGGAAGCGAGAGGTTCCCGATCGCGAAGGCTACATCATACAGCGCTACCGTCCCAGGATTGAAGGACTCTTTGCTCGAATTGAAAGGTGGCAGCATCGAGCAACGGCAGAGGTTCATTGGCGATCACTCACCAAAGATAACGTTACCAGTATTTATGGCAGAAGTCCTAACAGTCGCATTGCCGATCCAGCAAATTCGTCCCATATCTTTGAGTGGCGGCTGGAAGAAAGCTATGACGATAAGGGGAATGTCATTGTTTATGAATACAAGCAAGAGAATACTGAAAACGTAAACCGATCTCT
This sequence comes from Coleofasciculus sp. S288, assembly GCA_020216575.1. Taxonomy (GTDB): domain Bacteria; phylum Cyanobacteriota; class Cyanobacteriia; order Cyanobacteriales; family Coleofasciculaceae; genus JAIUYC01. The sequence continues at coordinate 4,740 of JAIUYC010000106.1, forward strand.
ACCTCAGGAAAAGAACAGGCTAGGGAATCGGCAAAGTTATGCCAACCAGTATTTGAAGCGAATTCTGTACGGGAATCGAACGCCGAATGAACGTGATAACTGGCTGTTTCAGGTTGTCTTTGACTATGGCGAACACGGTTCGGGAGATTCCCGTCTTGATGAGAGTAGTTTGGATGAGCTATCCCCAGAGGAACTCATTGAGTTAGATAATCCAACCCCCGATGAAGTGCGTGCATGGAATCATCGTCCTGATGCATTCTCTAGCTTCCGGTCTGGTTTTGAAATTCGGACTCAACGCCTTTGCCGTCGGGTGTTAATGTTTCATTGGTTTGATGAGTCCGGTCAGATTGATGAGTCCCAGGAAGATTGGTATCTGGTGCGCTCAACCGATTTTCGCTATGAGAAAAATCCCGTAGCCAGTTATCTTACGTCAGCTACGCAGACCGGTTATGTCAGAGAAGAAGGAACGGAACGCTACTATCGGCGATCATATCCACCCCTAGAATTGAGTTACGACAAGCCAGAGGTCAACGAGGAAGTCCGCGTCATTGATGCTGAAAGCGTGGAAAATCTGCCTATGGGTCTGGATGGGGAGCGCTATCAGTGGCTCGACTTAGATGGCGAGGGAATTTCTGGGATTCTGACAGAGCAGGCAACGGGCTGGTTTTACAAGCGTAACTTGGGGAATGCTCAGTTTGCTCCGGTGCAACGGGTTGCCACCAAGCCTTCGGTGGCAAATTTACAAGATAGTCAGCAGCGATTAATGGATTTGGCAGGGGATGGTCAGCAAGACTTGGTGCTGCTAGATAGAGGATTGACGGGCTATTACGAACGGTCTCATGACAATGGCTGGACTTCTTTTAAACCCTTCGAGTCCGTTCCGAATGTGGATTGGAATGACCCGAATCTTAGACTGATTGACCTGAATGGTGATGGTCATGCGGACATTTTAATTTCAGAGCATGAAGTCTTTGTCTGGTATCCCTCGAAAGCGGAAGCAGGTTTCGGAGAATCAACCCTGGTTCGCAAACTGAGGGATGAGGAACAAGGTGCGGTGCTGGTATTTGCCGATGTTAACCAGTCAGTCTACTTGTCGGATATGAAGGGGGATGGTCTCAATGATATTGTTCGCATTCGCAACGGGGAAGTTTGCTACTGGCCCAATCTCGGTTATGGACGGTTTGGTGCCAAGGTAACGATGGCTGCTGCCCCCTATTTCGACTATCCCGAACTGTTTAATCAGCAGCGGATTCGGCTGGCGGATATTGATGGTTCGGGTACGACGGACATTATTTACTTGGGTCGAGATGGGGTTAGCCTTTGGTTTAACCAGGCAGGAAATAGCTGGAGTCAGCCCCATCGCTTAAGGAATTTTCCCAGGATAGATAACTTGGCATCAGTACAGGTGGTGGATTTATTGGGGAATGGAACCGCCTGTATTGTCTGGTCTTCGCCATTACCGGGGTATGCTCAGCAGCCGATGCGGTACATCGATTTGATGGGTGGGAAGAAGCCACACCTGCTGACTTCAATCCGGAATAATTTGGGGGCTGAGACTAAGCTACAGTATGCGGCATCGACCAAGTTTTATCTAGAGGATAAGCTGGCAGGTACGCCCTGGATTACCAAAATTCCATTTCCGGTGCATGTGGTGGAGTGGGTGGAAACGAGCGATCGCATTTCAGGAAATCGCTTTGTCAGCCGCTATCGCTATCGTCATGGTTATTTTGATGGCGAGGAACGAGAGTTTCGGGGGTTTGGCTATGTTGAGCAACTAGATACCGAATCGTTTGCAGCGTTCCAACAGGAAGGGGCGACTAATGCCACAGATATCGCATTTCATGTGCCGCCTGTTCTAACGAAAACTTGGTTTCATACAGGGGCATTTCTCGATCGCGACCACATCTCAACCTACTTTGCCAACACAGAATACTATCGCGAACCTGACTTGACTGACGCAGAATTCCCGGCGATTTATGGTGAGCTTGCCGAATCCATGCTATTGCCGGATACAGTGCTGCCGAGTGGTTTTACCCTCTTCGATGGAACGGTTATCCCTCATCGATTAACAGCACAAGAAGAGCATGAAGCCTGTCGTGCTTTGAAAGGCAGTGTTTTGAGGCAGGAAGTGTATGCCCTGGATAACTCAGATAAACGTGAGCATCCCTACAGTGTGTCAGAAAGCAATTACGAGATTCGCTGGCTGCAACCCAGGCAGGATGGGCAATATGCGGTGTTCTTCGTGCATCTGCGTGAAGCGATTAACTATGCTTACGATCGCAACCCCACAGATCCCCGAGTCAGCCATCAACTGACATTAGCTGTGGATGGGTTTGGCAATGTCACGAAGTCTGCTGCCGTTGCTTATCCCAGACGTTCGGAAGCGTTATCCTCTCACCCCGTTGTTCAACAAGCCCAAAGTCGAACCTTCATTACTTACACCGAAGTCGATGTAATCAATCGCCCTGATTCACTAACATTCTATCGAGTTGGGGTTCCGTTCGAGACGCGAACCTATGAGATTACGGACTTATCGAAGTCGGAAAATGAACGGTTCTCGTTGAGTGAACTGTTGGAAGAAATTCGGGGTGCTACAGAGATTAGCTATAAGGTGCAGCCGACTGAGGGAGTTGTTCAGAAGCGATTAATTGAGCGCGATCGCATTCTCTATTCCCGCAATGATTTATCGGGTGCGTTGCCATTGGGTGAACTCGAATCCCTAGCATTGCCCTTTGAAACCTATCGACTAGCATTTACACCAGAATTGCTCGAGCGGGTATATGGCTATCGCATCAATCATACCATCCTGCGTGAAGAAGGGCGGTATGTTGAGCAAGACGGACTTTGGTGGATTCCTTCCGGTCGAACTATCTTTGACCCAGCACATTTTTACCTGCCAATTCAAATTATCGATCCGTTTGGGCAAACCTACACAACTACCTATGACGACTACCATCTGCTGACGATTCAAATCGTAGATCCATTAGGCAATACCGTCGTTGTTGAAAATAACTATCGAGTGCTGCAACCTTGGCAACTCACCGATCCGAATGGAAATCGTGCTCAGGTGGCATTTGACACTCTTGGTATGGTGGTAGGAACGGCGGTGATGGGTAAGCCAACGGAGAACCAAGGAGATTCGTTAGGGAATTTCGACCCCGATCTGGATGAGGAAATAATTCTTGAGCATATCCAAAACCCGCTCGATAATCCCCAGGCAATTTTGGGTAGAGCAACGACTCGGTTAGTCTACGATTTGTGGGCTTACTACCGCTCCAGACAAGATACTTCAGGCGATGCGCCTGGTCAACCCGCAGTAGTTTATGCTCTGGCGCGGGAAACTCATGTATCTGATTTAGCCGGGGATACAGCAACGCAGATTCAGCATAGTTTTGTTTACTCGGATGGGTTTGGACGGGAGATTCAGACTAAGATTCAAGCCGAACCGGGAGCGATGGGTGAAGAGGGAGAGAGCGCAAATCCCCGCTGGGTTGGCACAGGTTGGACAATCTTCAACAACAAAGGCAAGCCAGTTAAGCAATACGAACCGTTTTTCAGTACCACCCATGCGTTTGAGTTTGCCAAACAGGTTGGTGTGAGTCCGACGCTATTTTATGACCCGATTCAGCGAGTCATTGCTACGCTGCATCCCAATCATACTTACGAAAAAGTGGTGTTTGACCCCTGGCAGCAAACGACTTGGGATGTGAATGATACAGTGCTGCAAAATCCGGCAGAAGACGAGGATGTGGGGAGTTTCTTTAGTGGATTAGATGCGGGTGAGTATTTCCCCACTTGGTACGAGCAACGGATTAATGGAGAACTGGGAACAACCGAACAGAGGGCGGTGCAGAAAACGGAAGCCCATGCAAATA
>JAIUYC010000107.1 GCA_020216575.1 Coleofasciculus sp. S288
AAACGTTTCAGGCTATCAAAGAACTTCCAGGAAATATACGGCAGCGCATCAGACAGGCTATTCAAACCTTACGTGAAAATCCTCGGCCTTCTCAGAGTAAAAGGTTGGAGCTGCCTGACGTTGAAGCAGAAATCTGGCGACTGCGACTGGAGAATTGGCGAATTTTATATGCAATTGATAAATCTGAACGAATAGTTGATGTTTTAGCCGTTCGCAAACGTCCACCTTATGATTATGGTGACTTGGAGAAGTTATTAGAAGAATTAGAGTAGGCGATCGCACTTTTCCCTCAATTCATTTAGTTAGGCTAAGCTGAGCGCACTCACAGCACGGTTCTTAACTTCCCAGATAGGCTTTCTACCTCCTATTCTCCCGACAGTTGTTGCACAAACGCTTCATGTTCTGGTGAATTCAGTTTATCCTGTAACACCGCTAACACTCGTGTCATATTTCCAGTTAATAAGTCTGTTACTGCCAGCCACAAGCCTGGAAACACTCGGCTTCGCATCACACCATCTTTATCGATAGGTACGGCAACGTACTCGCCTTCGTATAGGTAAAACCAATTAAACTTTCGATCTAACACCTGCCAGACGATATACTCCCGCACACCATTGCGACGATAAGCACGTTTCTTGTCATGTAAATCAATTGACGCACTACTCGCCGCAATTTCCGCCACTAGTTCCGGTGCTCCCTCAATGTAGTCGTCTTCACTTAAGCTGGACTGTCCACCCGCTTGTTCGTCAATCAATAGCACTGCATCCGGTTGTGGCTCGTTATCTAAATCCAAGCGAATGGTGGGTTCAACTCCCAACTCCACACCTGGTGTTGCCAACCAGTAATCAGATAGCCACGCCAGCAGCAGTGCATGTGGCCTGCCATGACTTCTAAACCGTAGTGCGGCTGGCATGTAAACAACTCCTTCAATCAGTTCCGCTTTTTTCCGGTGTGGCATGGCGTTATAGCGGCGCTCGAATTCATACCGGGAGAGGCGATCGCCATTTTCTAATGGTGGAATTGATAGAGTGGGTTCTTGTGAGAGAGTTTTAACCATAATGGCGGGTGCTATAAGACAGAGCTTGGTTCATTTCCTAATAGTCAATTGTAGAAGCACTGCTGATCACAAGAGCTTGGGAGCCTCTCTACTATACGAGGTGCAGCATTTCGTAACCGCATTACTAATTATGGAAATAAATTTAAACTAAGTTGTCTTGGTGTGGGTGAATCCAAATCAAGATTCACCTCGTAATTCGTTATGATTAGCTCTTTACCTTTCGCTGCTTTATCTTGTTTGTAGTTATTCATTCCATACTGAAGCTCCCACTTGTATATGTAGGCAAAGTCTTTGAAACTTTGTACGATTTCCTCTGAATCATCGTAGGTAATCATCCACTTGTGGGAACACTTTCGCATTAGTTTAGAAAACCTTTGATGATCAAAGGAGGTATGCAAATTACCACGCTTACCATACAAACGAGATTTTGTAGCACCTAAATAGGGTGGATCTAAAAAGATAAAAACATCCTGTCCAGGTTCTTCTAAAAGGACACTGTAGTCAAAATTGGTTATACGGACATCCGGCAGAACTTTTTTTAAATCAGCAAGTCGTTCGATAGAAGAGTAAGTAAATCTCTTTTCAAATGCCTCTTTTGAAAATCCACCGGCTTCTACTGTTCCTGAAAAGGTAATTCTGTTGAGAATGAAAAACCTTACTGCTCTTTCATCACTAGTAAGGCCTTCAAAATTAATATCATTGCTAGTCAGTTCTTCAAAAAGAGCCTTGCCATCAACATAAGTATCTCTTCTATACTCAATTTCTTCTACTAATTGTTGTAAATTCGATTGAGCAACTTTCCAGAAGCAGTATAAATCTTCATTTAGATCGTTAATCCAATATTGAATATTTGGCAAAGTTTGTTTAATGTGAAAAAATACAGAGCCGCCACCAACAAGGGGTTCTCTATACTCCAAGAAAGACTTAGGTAAATATTTGGCTATTTGCTTTATAGCTCTTGATTTCCCTCCTGGGTATCTTAGCGGACTCCTTATCATTATGAATTCCAAAACTCCTTTGCGATCGCCTCTATCGTTTGCTCTAAATCGGGCAAGTAGTTCTCAATGATATTCCAAATGACATTAAGATCGACATCCAGGTATTGATGTGCAAGTACGTTCCGAAATCCTGAAATCCTATTCCATTCAGTATTAGGATGTGCAGTTTTCCATTCATCAGGGAGTTTCTGAACTGACTCGCACATAGTCTGGAGATTTCTCAGTACAGCATCCTGAGTTTTAATATCTTAAAAAAATGCCTGTTTTCCTTCTGCTGTATATTGTCTAATTTTGATAATGCAGTCTCGAATGTGGATGATATAAAATCGACTATCTTTCACAGTGGAATTGCTTCCTTCAGAACGCGCTCTCGAATGAAGTAATGTAAAGATTCAGTTGTAACAACATCTACCTTTCGTTCTAGCAAAGCTTCCCAATCCTGAATCAATCCCACTGGAAACCAAGGACTTAAATTTTCCCCTAAATCGACGAGAAAATCAACATCGCTTTCTTCTGTTGCCTCTCCTCGGGCTACAGAACCGAAAATTCTGATATTGCAAGCACCATGTTGAGCCGCTATTTTTAAAATTTGTTCTCGCTTGTCCAGCAACAACTCCTTAATTCCCATAGCGTAACTCCCGTTACTAATTGACTAAGGTAGTCATTCATTATACTAACTCTAATTAATCATTAACCTATTGGTTTACATTTAGTCGGGTGCGTCTTCATGGACATATTACAGTTTAGCCGGAAGGAGATGAGTGACTTAAGCCGAGTTCAGTCATGAGTTGCTCGTGGGAAATATTTTTGCTTCGTTTTTGCCTGCGTTTTTGCTTTGTACTACCAGTAGGAATATCAGTCAGGGTTAATACAGGTAGCGTCAATGCTTCCTTGAAGGATTCAATATCTCTGGCTAATTCTTCTTGCGATCGCCCCCAAGGTTCAACAGCCTTTTCGGTGCATCCCAGAATTGAGCCGTCCTCTGCATAGAACACTTCACGGATAATGTAATCACCGTTGGCCTCTTGAAAGACACGGTAGTTCCAATCTATCATCACACATCCTCCTGCTTGCCACGAAAGAAAAAAGCGTTACCTCGTTTCTTGCCAATACGTTGAATTTCTACGATAAGTACCTCTTCATCAACATTGTAGAGAACTCGAAATTCGCCAAGCCGTAATTCCCATGCTGCAAGGCTATAGGGTCGCATGGGCTTACGATTGCGAGTTTCAACAGTTGGTTCGTAGCGTAGCTGCACATTAATACCATCTACAATTTCTTGTTGTTCATGCCTTTTGAAGCACCTGAGATCTTCTACTGCTCGTGATGTGTATTCAATTTCGTACATGAATGACCTACAAATGCTAGGGTGGGCAATGCCCACCCCAATCCCTACACCTTAAATTTCTCCGTAATCCGCTTCATCGCTTCCTCCACATTTTCCCGACTATTAAACGCCGAAATGCGGAAGTAGCCTTCACCTGCGGCACCAAAACCAGAACCAGGTGTTCCTACTACGTTGCAAGTTTGCAGCAGCTTATCAAAGAAATCCCAACTGGACAAACCATTCGGCGTTTTAACCCAAACGTAGGGCGCATTCACGCCACCATAAACCGCTAGTCCGGCTGCCGTCAGCTTCTCGCGAATAATCTTGGCGTTTTCCAAATAGAAGCTAATCAACGCCTTGATTTGCGCCTGTCCTTCCTCCGAGTAAACTGCCTCAGCTCCCCGTTGAATAATATAGGATGCCCCATTGAACTTAGTAGACTGGCGGCGATTCCATAACTTCCATAGTTCCACATCCGAACCATCGGACGCTTTCGCCGTTAGGTTCTTCGGCACAACTGTAAACGCACAGCGAGTGCCGGTAAAGCCTGCATTCTTGGAGAACGAACGGAACTCGATCGCACAATCCCTCGCCCCTTCAATCTCGTAGATAGAATGAGGAAGCTCCGGATCGGTGATGTAAGCTTCGTAAGCCGCATCAAAGAAAATAATCGAGTCATGCGCTTTGGCATAGTCCACCCACGCCTTCAGGTGTTCCTTGGTGGCGGTTGCTCCTGTAGGATTATTGGGAAAGCACAGGTAAATTAAATCGACTTTCTCACGAGGAATCTCAGCGGTGAAGTCGTTCTCAGCCGTAATCGGCAGATACACCAACCCCTCAAACTCGCCCTTATCGTTCGCAGGCCCGGTATGTCCTGCCATGACGTTGGTGTCCACATACACGGGGTAGACAGGGTCAGTGACAGCAATCGTGTTATCGTTACCAAAGATGTCGAGAATATTGCCCGTGTCGCACTTTGAGCCGTCGGAGATGAAGATTTCACCAGGCTCAACCTGGCATCCCCGCGTCTGGAAATCGTGAGTCGCAATTTTCTCCCGCAACCAAGCATAGCCCTGTTCTGGACCATAGCCTTTAAATGTAGCGCGATCGCCCATTTCGTCAACCGCTTTAATCATTGCTGTCCGGCAGGCTTCTGGCAGGGGTTCTGTGACATCGCCAATACCCAGTCGAATAATGTTGGCGTCAGGATTTGCCTCGGCGAAGGCATTCACCCGCCGTCCAATTTCAGGAAACAGGTAACCTGCTTTGAGCTTGAGGTAGTTATCGTTAATCGTTGCCATGTTGAATCGCCATGAACACCGTAAAACAGCTTACTGCCAATCCTGGCGTTACTGACGCCGCTCTAAGTTAAGGCACTTCGCAGTTGTTGTTCCAGATGTGTAAGTCGGCATTAATACGTGTCATTCAGGCAAGGCAGAGGGCAGAAGGAGTAAGAATTTTTATGCGTTCTTGGTTTACGCAGTTCACAAAGGCTACTTAATCGGTTTAAAAGGGGATGCAAGCCCAATCCCTAGGCTCTTAATTTTTCCCACCCCCCATGAGGTAAAGGAGTGCCATCCGCACAGCAACCCCGCTCGTGACTTGTTGAGAAATTAAACTAAACTGCGGATCGTCCATCAAGTCAGAGCTAATTTCCACACCTCGGTTGACTGGGCCTGGGTGCAAAACCTTGATATCAGGCTTGCAGAGTTTGAGGCGATCGCGTGTAATGCCATAGCGCTGATGGTACTCTCGTAAACTGGGTAATAGATTGGCTGTCATGCGCTCTCGTTGCAACCGTAAGGTCATGACAAAATCAGCATTTTTCAAGGCAGGTTCGATATCCCAGTGGAGAACAAGTTCCCCCAGTCTACCAGCACCCATTTCAGCAAACAATTGAGGCAGAAGAGTTGGAGGTCCAGCAAGATGGACTTGAGCACCGCTAGCTGTCAGACTCCAGATATTAGAACGAGCAACTCGCGAGTGCAGGATATCTCCAACAATGGCAATCTTTTTATCAGCAAGGAGTCCTAAGCGGGGGTATTCAAAGTTTAAGAGAGAGGTGATCGTAAACAAGTCGAGCAACGCTTGGGACGGATGTTCGTGTTGTCCGTCACCCGCATTGAGGACACCCACCCGGACGCCGAGCCGATCCATCTCAAATGCGATCGCCTGCGGCACTCCTGCATCTCGATGACGAATGACCATCATATCAGCTCCCATTGCCAGATACGTCTTCGCCGTATCGAGAATCGTCTCTCCCTTAGTCATCGAAGACGTTCCCGGTGCAAAATTGAGCGTATCCGCTGACAAGCGCTTTGCCGCCAGTTCAAAACTACTACGAGTGCGGGTAGACGGTTCAAAAAATAGATTAGCCACCACCAGCCCTTGCAACGCCGGAACTTTTTTCGTCCGCGTTGAGAGTACCTCCTGAAAGCTGGCAGCAGTTTGCAATATCGTGTCGTATTCACCTGGCGTGAAATCAGCCAAACTGAGGACATGGCGGCGTGTCCAGAACGTAGTAGCCATAGGGATTAATAAAGTTTTAGTTCGTTTAGCTTTTTATTTTAAACTTATAAGTTTTAATTATTTATTGTGGCGATCACGCATCCAGAAACGTTCATCGAGTCTTGACAAGTTTGCCATCCTGAATTTTTTCAGTTGGATGAAGAATCACCCTCTCGCCTGTTGTTAATCCCTGCTTCACTTCGGCTTCCAAGTCACTGCGATATCCCACTTCAATCTGGCGACGATGGGCTTTATTCTCCTTCACCACAAACACACACCAGGCTTTATCGCAGCGAAACAGCGCACTTAAGGGTAACTTCAGTGCATTCTTGTCTTCCCAGATGACAATTTTTGCATCCACTCGGTAGGCATCCCCCAAGGTTTGCGGCGGCTCAACAAAGTCACCGATAATGTTCACCCGTTGTTCCTCCACCCCCAAAGCAGATACCTTGGTAAAGGCTGAAGGTTCAATGCGCGTTACCTTTGCCTGCAAGGGCGAACGCTCTCCCCTCTGCTCAATCCAAATCGGATCGTTGGGTTGAATCATTTCGGCATCTTGGGAGAGGACATCAATCACTAATTCCAGTTGAGTCGCGTCTCCCAATTCCAATAGGGGTGTGCCTTCTGTGACAAACTGAGCGCTTTTTTGCAAAACTCGCAGCACCCGCCCTTGAACGGGAGAGCGAATCTCGGTGCGACGGGCATCATCCTGAAGGCGGGAGAGTTCGGCTTCAATACTAGCAATTTGAGCATCATAAACTCGCAATAAATAATCTGGGTCGGATTGCTCCGCTTTAAGTAATGCCAAGTCCTTTTGAGCCGCAGCAACTTCAGCGGCAGAGGCTTGGGCGGCACGGGTAGCGGCTTCTAGTTCCTGGGCGCGAGTCGTTTCATTCAGTTGGGCTGTTTCCCGTTCCTGACGAGGAATTACGCCCGCTGCCTCCAGTTCTTGAGCGCGTTGGCGATCGCGTTTTGCCTGTTCCAGTGCCGCTTGAGCTTGAGCAACTCTTGCTTCTGCCTGTCGCTGATTAGCTTGTGCCGCATTAATCCGGGCTGTTGCCTGGGATAAAGCTTCAGGTTTTGGTCGCTGTGTTGCCACTCCCGCCCGTTGTGCTTTGGCTTCCGCTAATCGTCCCAAAGCTTGCTTAACTGCGGCATTGAGCGGTAGGGGGTCAATGTGAGCTACTAAAGTCCCGACTTTCACCGGATCGCCTGCTTCTAGTTTAATGCGCTCAAGTTGTCCATTTACATCTGCTGCTACGATAAAGCGATCGCGTACCCGAGTTTTCCCCTCTGCATTTACCGTCACCTGAAGTTTACCTCGTTCCACCTGACCTGTTTCCACTGCGATCGGAGTAGGTCGAAATACGGATACAATCAGCAGCACTGTCACCAATCCCAGTGCCAGCCAACCCACTCGCTTTAGGGTTAACCAGGGCAACCGCTTGCGGATTAAATCACGTTTTTGGGGAGGCTTCTGATTATTAGTTTGTTCCAGTTGGTGTTGTGGGAGTTGTTTCATAAAACTTCGCACTCAGGAAACCCACGTCATTTATGCATTGGTCAACCGTCAGGGCTTTGCTTTTAAATACAGTCTACTTAACTTAAAATTGCACCATTCTTAGTAAGTGACAAAACCCGCCAAGAACTTAAGTTCTTGGCTCATAGCTTAAGTCCATTTTAATGGACTGAAATCCTTGTTCCATAAGCTTTTAGTCCTTTTCAAAGGACTTGAGCTATGAGCCAGGGGTTTAAACCCCTGGCGGTTGTTGCAACTGCTGCAAGATGTCAGTTGAAACGGGTTGAAAGGCTTATCCAGTAAACTTTAGCTTGACATAGCTTTGAGCCGGAAATTTATTTCCAGGTTCTTAAGTTGGTGGCATTCAGCTTAACTCAAAGGACTTTTAAATGCGTGAATGCGTGACTTCTAAGGGAGCGATAGTAGTCTCTTTTCTGTTCCCTGTTCCCTTGTTGGTGAATTAACTTGCCGCCGCCATTGTTTTTTTACGATTGGGACGCTTGCGGTCTGATTTTTTCTTCAATCCTACCGCTTGAGCTTGGTCGCTGTCTGACCCATATTGCCCGCGCACGGCTTCTTTCATGGCTAATACTGCGTTGTGAAATTCCCATTCTGCTAATCGGGCGGCATCAGCAGCAGCACGGTATAGAGCGAGTTTCTCAGTTTCGGCTTGTTGCTGCGCCAACATAGCCTGATAGGCTTGCTGTAAGGTGTCAACAGAGGCATCACTACGGGCTGTGTTGTAGGTGCTGATGGTTTGTAAACCGTGAAATGAGTCAATATCTTGACTAATGATTTGAGGGCGTAAACGGCGTGTTGTATCTTGGCTAGGCATATTTGCATCGGTTGTAGACTATATATTTAATGTTCCCGTTGCTAAAGGAAAAAGAACAGCCGAGAGAAAAAAAGGGAATTTTAACGGTTGCAGGTCGATGCATTCGTATTGCAGGTTGATGCATTAGCGTTGCAGGTCGATGTATTCACATTGCAAGTTGATGCAATAACATTGCAGGTTGATGTATTGGCATTGCCAGTTGATGTATTAGCATTGCCAGTTAATGCAATGACAAAACTGCAAGATGCTTGATTGTTGTACGACTTTTTTTAAAGTGTCAACTTAACGTTAGCTGGGCGGTTGAAACCGCAGCTACACAACCAAAACCCGCCTACGCGGGTTGAGTGAAGCCTTGATTTTTCGT
>JAIUYC010000108.1 GCA_020216575.1 Coleofasciculus sp. S288
CCTGAGTGCTGATTAATAGCTACTTCAGTTTCAGTGACCAGGCTAGCGGGAAAGCTCCACCCTCTTTAGGGCGGAGATAGAAGCTGGAAGAAAAGCTAGTAGGAAATAGGGGGCGTTATGTCCCCTATTTTCTATAATTACTCGGGTACATCACGGTGGAAATGAGCCTACCATCTGAAAACTTGTTCAAAAGTCTAGAAATAAAGCTTTTTGACTTTTGAAGGTGTGACTTCCAAGGTAGCGGTACTAGCTTGTGTCCCGATAAATTGGATTAAATTAATCGGGTTGGGGGTGTGGAAGCCCATCTCTTTCTCTTGATTTATCTTGATGGGAGGAAACGCCAATCGACGGAGTTAGTGGGTAGTTGTTAGTAGTGAGTGGGAACTCAATTACCATTGCCACAAAGAAGGCTGTTTTATTCCCACTAACCATGAACTACGACTAGCGATCGCGTGTCCTTACAACGACTCAATCGAGAACTGCTACAAAGGCGCGATCGCTTATGCCATCTTAATGCACAGGTGGTTTAATTTCAGAACGAGTGTAAAGATTTTATGAACTATCCTGAAAGTTAGACGTAACTTTGTAATCCATTCAATAGGAAATCTATCTGTCTGTTAGTAACAGGAAAGCTTCCTAATCAGTAGCGAATCTATCTGTACATTACAGATAGATTCGCTGTATCTGTAAGATTGAAGACAGATTAGTTTCCACTAAACTATAAGATAAAAATATCATTTTTGTAGTCAATAGAAGTTGACATCACTAATAGCAAAGGTTAGATTCGTTTTAGCGGTAATGCACGTAAGGGATTCGGGGAAGTCTCACCCCTGGCTGTTCGCCGGGTTAACTATCGCCCAAGAAACAGACGGTGACGCGACAAGTATTCCAGAAATGAGACAAACCAATCGAAATTCAGAGCATCTGCCTTGGGGGCGCAAGGTGGACATTAAATTAAAATACCTGCTGACTCGGTCTGGTGAAGATTAGATGATGATTACCGCTGAATTTTGCCACCTAATCTAGCAAAGAGGGAATGAAGCAGGAAGGACAGATTCGTAAGAGTCTGGCTGTCCCAGAGAATCTCTCGTTGTCACGCGGGACTGTTTAATGGGAGAAACGTCAAATTGGATTGAGGAGTAAAGCAAGCCATAATGTTTGACTGCATAATTGCTGTCCCTAGACCCACTGGTGGGACTGCCGCCTATCACCTCGCTAAGCGAAGGGGAATATGAACATCCCTGTTACCAAGGATACGCAAGCCCCCTAGTAGCAACGATGTTCAAACTACTCCTAGTAGTGGAATGTGGGTTGAAATATCTGGGCAGTTACAGGAAGTATCATCACCGAAATTTGCCGATACTCAGAAATTAGGCACTTTGACATTAAGGAGAATCAAAATGGGACTTAGCGAAGGTCTTAAGGATCGGAATAAAAAGGCGAGCGTCGCTGCTGACTGCGTCAAGTTGATAGACGAGCACGTCGCTACAAAGGGCGGACTTGGTGGCCTAGGCTTGAAAGCCGCCTACGGCACTGTAAAGGGAGTCATGCCCAATTATATTAACGGAGCCATCGAGCGGCTTCTGCCGGAAGCCTTTGCGGCACTCGATCCCATTTGGAGTGAGGGTGTACAGACGGGCAACCCGGTTGAATACCTTACTCAGAACCGCTCTCGCACGGCAGACGCGCTGCTCAGCGTCACCGACGCCAGGATCGAGAAAACCAATAACGGGATCGTGCGAGGCTCGTATAGCAAACTCCGCAACTCAGCCAAGAGTGATGTGGAGGAGGCGGTACCGGGCTTGGCCAAGATACTCGATAACTACACCAAGGGTTGAATGACACCCGCTTAAATACCCTGAGTCGGGGTTGAGCTAAAGTATAGTCCTGAGTCCTGAGTTCCAAAGTGCTGATTGTGTTTTTAAGCGCTTTCCTCAGCACTCAGGACTTAGCACTTTGTACTCAGGTTGGTAAAACGCAAGCACAATGTTTGACTGTATTATCGTCGGTGCCGGTCCTGCGGGTGGAACTGCTGCCTATCACCTCGCCAAGCGCGGGCGCTCTGTAGTGGTGTTGGAAAAAGAATCCTTACCCCGGTATAAGCCTTGTGGGGGTGGAGTTTCACCGATAGTGCAACAGTGGTTTGATTTTGACTTTTCACCCGCTGTATCGGTGAAAGCGACTGAGATTCGCTACACCTGGAAGATGGGTGATCCAGTCGATGTGCAGCTGAAGACGAAAGAACCAGTATGGATGGTGCGGCGAGACGTTTTCGACCACTTTTTGATCGAGCAGGCACAAAAACAGGGTGCCGAACTCCGCACTCAAACCGAAGTGACTGGTATTGAGTTTAAAGGCGATCGCTGGCAAGTCAATACCCTCAGCGAACCCGTTGAGGGTCGCTATATCATTGCTGCTGATGGTGCCAAAGGACCAATGGCAAAATGGCTGGGCTTCTCAAAACGCAAACGACGCATGGCAGGCGCTCTAGAGGTCGAAACCCCGGCACCCACAGACGAAGAACCGATTGTTCACTTTGACTTCGGTCAGGTCAAAAATGGCTACATCTGGAATTTTCCCAAAGCAGGCGGCTACTCCATTGGCGTGGGCGCGTTCCGAGGGGGTGGCACTCAAGACCTCAAAGGGATGATAGCTGAGTATGCCAAGCAGTTTAGTGTTAATCTCAATGCCTATCAGCAGTATGGTCATGGTATCTGTTTGTGGGACGGCAAACAGAAGCTACACACCCAGAATGCTGTTTTAGCTGGGGAAGCTGCCTGTGTCGTCGATCCATTTACGGCTGAGGGGATTCGCCCATCTATATTAAGTGGGTTGAAGGCGGCTGAGGCAATTGACCGAGCTGTGGCTGGTGATGGTAACGCCCTGGAAAACTATACCCAAGTGATCAATGAAGAATGGGGTGGCGAAATGGTGTGGGCTCAACGTTTAGCCGCAGCTTTTTACAGCCTTCCCAAAATTGGCTATGACGTAGGGGTTAAGCGACCCAGTGCTACTGAGGTCATGCTCAAAATTCTGTGCGGGGAATTGCGGTACTCCGAGGTGGTGAATCGTGCCCTCCAACGCTTGGGTGGTAGCCTGGTAAAAGGGATAGGCAGTTGAGTGAGAGAAAAAAGTTATGGAAAATGCGGATTGGCTCAATTGGGTGGCAGGTGGTTTGGCGATCGCACTTTTCATTGGAGGCATACTTATGATGTTCACTACAGTTTGGACGACTAAGAAAAAGTGAACAGGGGAGTCTCGTTACCAAAATTGTTACCAGCACCTAGTTAGGGGTCTGTTCCCTCTACAATCCAATGTAAGTTAAGACTCCTCATGCCAAAAGCCGTGGAACTTCTAGTCCCACGGTTTTTTGTTTTAGCAGTCTTTAGGCATTATTATTACGTTCCGTGAAACCCTTACCATAATTAGTTCCCGGTCTTTCTGAAGGGCAAAAGCTCCAGTCGATAGCGGTAGAGAGCCACAGGACGGTCTAACGCTTTGAAATAATCGGGGTCTTGGGGCGAGAGGTAAACGGCTGTTACCTGGTCAGCCTCAATCTCCAAACTGGGTGATTGTACCCGTTGATACGCGGTTGTCGTTTCCACCTGGTTGAAATAAGGCTGAGGAGTTCCGCGAAAGAATTGATTTGACACCTCTGTGGCAATAAAGTGATCAGGGGCTGGTGTCTCGGTGGCTCGACCTGTAACAACAGAGATGAGTTGACGCCCTGTACGCAGCAAGGTAATTTGGCGATTTGGGGAATCGGGATCGACCTTGACCGATTGTACTAAGCGATCGCCTAAATAAGCTTTGGCAATATTTAATCCATTGAATGCTCGGTCTGCCACCACTATAGGTGATTCGTCAGAGCGGTACACTTGCGTCTGCTTTGAGTTTGTCCCGTACCCACCCTGAAGCTTTAGGGGAAGAAAGCGATCGCTAATCGCCGTTGGCATCGTAGGCGCAGATTGCCCAGTTGCATCCTGAACAGCTTGAAACCGCACCAGAAAACTCATCGGCTGATTGAGATAGCGGTGATTGCTTTCAAACCCTGGAGTCACGACCTCTGGGGCTAGAGGCGCCACCTGCTCAATTAACGTGCTGGTAACCGTCCAAGTCCCCTCCATCCAATCCGGATAAATCAAATCCCCTTCAGCTATCATGATGGGCGGTTTGCTTTCCCAATTAGGAAACTGCACCAAACGGTCAGCTAACTGCCCTGCCTGTGCTTCACCCCCCCACAGCAACACGAGCAAAACTAAGCATACTCCCAAAATTTTGTTCACAGTTGCTACAACTCCAGTGAAGATGAGCGGAAGATTGGCTGAGCAGGGTTGTTCTGGCTCATCCCCACTCTTCGTGAACGGAATCTTGTCCAGATAAAAGTTGATCCCTCACTTCTTAGGTATGAAACTTCCGCTCCAAAAATGCTAGCAATCGCTAACATTTTCTTCCTGCTTCACCCTGGAAACGTCGGCGTTATCCAGTCCACAGGCTGACACGACCAAGCTGGCCGCATGCGCCAAATTGATGGAAGCGTTCAAGTCTCTGTCACACTCAAAGCCGCACTTCTCACATTTGAATGTGCGCTCAGATAGTGACAGAGATTGTTTGACGTGACTGCAATTAGAGCAGGTTTTACTACTGGGGTAGAACCGATTTACAAATACCAGCCGACTCCCGTAGAGTTGGCTTTTGTATTCCAACTGACGACGGAACCCATAAAAGCCCATATCACCGATAGCCTTGGCTAGCTTCCGATTTGCCATCATGCCGGACACATTCAAATCCTCCAACCCGATAACAGCGTGGTTCTTGCTGATATAAGTCGTGAGCTTGTGTAATGTATCTTTGCGAATGTTGGCGATTTTCCGATGTAGCCTAGCTAGCTTCAATTGGGCTTTCTTGTAATTCGCTGAACCCACAACTTTGTGGCGTAATAAGTACTGAAGTCGAGCGAGCTTTTTCTCGTACTTCTTGTAACTTTTTGCCCCTTTAAACTCCTCTCCTGTTGAGAGTGTAGCGAGGGAATTAATACCTAAATCTACACCTACACATTCAACAGATTTCGGGGTAATGGTTGGTTCAACTTCAATTTTGAACGAGATAAACCAGCGGTCAGCATGACGAGAAATGGTGACAGAATTAGGTGTAACACATTGGGGAAGTCGCTCATAAGTCTTGAGCCAGCCGATAACAGGAACCTTAACCTTAAAGTGTTCTACCTTGATAGAACCATCAAGGGTAAAGCTATCTTTCCTGCCTTTCTTCTTAAACCTTGGCGCTCCTGACACTTTCTTAAAGCATCTATCCCACGCTTCCCTTAGCTGTCTTAAAGCATACTGAGGAGCGCATTTAGATACTTCGTAATACCAAGGATTGTTGGGTTTAACCAATGCTACCAACCACTTATGCAGGTCAATAGCTGTAGGAAATTTAATCTTGTCGTCGGGGTTGGCTTTATTGTTGTCCAAGATTTGCTTGGTTAGACTCAATCCCCAATTCCAAGCGTGTCTGGCTGTCCCTGCGTGTTTAGCCAACAAGACTCGTTGCAACTTATTTAGTTTTAACTCGGTCTTGAATCCTAAAAGCATAAGTGAGGAATTATGAGTGTTTGGTAGTAAAACGCCAACTAGTTAATTACCCCCCCCTCTTGTATTTGAATCCCCTTGATTCATTATTTAGGGGAGTATGTCAATTTCATCCCCTTACGCTGCTGGTGCGGGTTCCCACACTTCTCCATACTGCTCCCGCAGCGTCTGCCATGCTTCTACCTGCCCTGGCACATATTCCCCTGGTTTGCCCCATTGGAGAAATGCACTTAAGGCGGGTTCTCCTTTATCGTCCAGAAAACGAATCGCGTAGGTTGTGAAATTTCCCCGTTTTGATTCACCCATCTCAAACTTCACCTGTTTTATCGCATTCATATTCAGGTGAAACTCCAAAGCATCTTTGTGCATATTGGCGTAGTTTCCTTTGGGCAACTCTGCGTAGAACAATTTTTCTATAGTTGCCTTGGCTTCCAGAACTGCTGCACTGCTTGTCACAATGAGACGCAACGTTCCTAGCGTTTCGCATGCTTCCAAAAATTCTTTCAGGGTAGCCGTCATAAAACTTGAGTGTTATGTAAAGAGTTCAGGCGATCGCAAAGTCTCGCTGAAGGTCTAGTCTAGCCAGACTCTATCAGTATTTGGGGGCTTTAGAAAATTTTGTAGCCACAATAGCCGTTCGCCTCTCAAGTGCTAAATGTTGTACCGGGTTGAGTTAAGTTGGGTTGAGTCGAAGCTAGAGTGCATTATTCTTTACAAATAAGCCTTGGGAGTAAATATCGAGTTCACTCAATCTTCATAAGATACTAATATTTAGTAGTTATGAAAATGTGTTTAGGCTACACCCTTGCAAGAAACGCTGTTCCCTCTGGCAGCTATTCTGGTTGCTGACGGCACTAGAGTGGATGACAGAGTTAGCAGCACAGTCTTTCAAAGGCTGCCGTGCATCTTCCGTTTTAACAATGAGCCAGATCAAACTAGCTGTAAAGCGAATCAGTCCGTCGCTGGCAATCCTCTATGGTTTTGCCGGAGGTTTTGGTCTTGCACCAACTCAGGCACAGCCGATTACCCCCGCCGCTGACGGCACAGGAACAGTTGTATTGCCCAATGGCAACCAGTTGGACATCACAGGCGGCAGCCTTTCCGGTGATGGAGCCAATCTTTTCCACAGCTTCCAGCAGTTTGGTCTGAGCCAAGACCAAATTGCCAACTTCCTTTCCCAACCGAACATCCAGAACATTCTGGGGCGGGTTATCAGTGGGGATGTATCTGTAATTAACGGGCTTATCCAGGTTAGTGGCAACAGTTCCACCAACCTCTTTTTGATGAATCCAGCTGGAATAATTTTCGGACCTAATGCAGCCCTCAATGTTCCTGCGTCGTTTACCGCCACTACTGCGACAGGCATCGGTTTTGGTAACAGTTGGTTCAATGCTTCGGGTGTCACTAATTATACATCATTGGTAGGTTCTCCCAACACTTTTGTATTCGCACCAGCTCAGCCAGGAGCTATTTTTAACGAGGGAAACCTAAGTGTGCATCAGGGAAATTTAACACTGGTAGCGGGTAGTGTTATCAGTACTGGGCAACTTTCGGCACCAGAGGGTCAGGTTACGGTAGCGGCAATACCCGGTGAAAGTCTAGTCCGCATTAGCCAAGAGGGAATGCTGCTCAGTTTGGATATCCAACCCTTAGCTACATCAGCGGATAGTCCACCGCAAGCCCAAGCTCCGCCAGTTATGACTCTGGCGGAATTGCTGACAGGTGGAGGCGGAGGTCATGCAACCCAAGTGAACGTTAACAGTCAGGGACAGGTAGAGCTAACCGGTTCGGGGTTTGAGGTGGGGAACGGAGATGTAGTTGTCAAGGGGGTAACAGCCCAAACAGCAACTTTATCAGCGAACAACAATTTGACTCTGGTAGAAAGCCAACTATCAACGACCGAGGACTTAAACCTAAGCGCACAGAATACGGTGCAGATACGGGATAGTCGAGACAATTCCTTCAAAGCAGAAGCGGGAGGCGACCTCCTCATTCAAGGCATTCTGGGAATTGATATCTTAGCGCTAGATAACTCTCAAACCACGCTTCAGAGCGATGGAAACCTGCGTTTTATTGGCAATGGATTCATTTCGGTGGATGCTCATCCTACCAGTCGTGGGAATTTAGAAATTCGTAGACCCTCAGGTGAACCAGCTAACTCGCAGAGTCTCTTTGACCCTATTTGGAGAGTAGACGGAGACATCGTCGCAGGAGATTACACGGGTGCTGCACTCAAGGTAGAAGCGGGTGGCAGTATCTCGATGGGAAACATTACAATTACGATGCCAGACACGATTAGCGCTAGTATTCCGACTGACGATCCGGACTTCACCGCCCTGACCACTACGCGAGCACTGCTCATGAACGCGGAAACTGGAAGCATCACGACTGGCAATATCGACACGAGTTCTAACAATCAAGATGCAGGTTTTGTACGCCTTACCGCTCAGGGCAATATTAACACTGGCGATATCAGGACGGTAGAGCGAGGTGCAGGCACTTTTGATTCGGGTTCTGTAAGTCTATTGAGTACGCAGGGTAGCATTGTTGCGGGTGGTATTGATACCAGTAATGCCCCAAATGGTAGTGCTGGTGACGTGATGTTGTCTGCTGCCAACGAAATCCAAGTTGGGGATATTAGGACAACAAATCGAGGTTTGGGTGATGCCGGTGATGTAACGTTGTCCTCGCCAGTAAACCCTAACTATGGGGCAATAGATACGAGAAATTTCGGTCAGGGCAACCCAGGCAACATAACAACGACTAACCCCAATAATTCTGGAAACCAGATCCCCGATAATTCTGGGGAGCCGCCAACGATTGATCCTGGAGAGCCGCCAATAATCGATCCTGGAACCCCGCCTACAGACAACGGCACGGGTACAAACACAGGTGGCAATGGGACTGGTACAAACACAGGTGGCAATGGGACTGGTACAAACACAGGTGGCAATGGGACTGGTACAAACACAGGTGGTAATG
>JAIUYC010000109.1 GCA_020216575.1 Coleofasciculus sp. S288
AGTTTTTCTTTGCCAGCGATGTAGTGGTGTTCGTCGTGGTGGAGTCCGTTGTAGCGACCGTATTCTGTAGCGTGAATGGTGGCAATTAAGGGAACTTTGAAGATATGCTTGAGAGCGATCGCAGCATCTCCCACCAGCCAGTCATGGGCATGAATGATATCAAACGGACCTTCCTCTGAAAGCAGTTTGCCCCCATGATGCCCCATGCTGTCATTCAGGTTCACAACCCAGTGGAAAAAGTCATGACTCGCCGCCACTGGCACCCGATGGACGCGAACGCCATCCACCACTTCATACATCGGCGCTTTACCAAACTCCACTGTGATCAAATGCACCTCATGCCCCAGCTTGACCAACTCCGGATACAACTCCGCCACATGACGCGCAATTCCTCCCACAATTCGGGGTGGAAATTCCCAGGTCAGGACTAGAATCTTCATTTAGCCTCCTTAGTATTAAATTTACTTATATTTACAAAAGAACATATTTCTAAACTCCAAAGAGCGGGAGTTGACTCGCCATTGTATTACAAATCTTCATATCCGTCATACAGGAATATGTCAATCAAAAGGCTTGGAAGGCATGGGTTGATTCAATGCATCGCCAAAGCCGTTATCTCAGAAGGATTAAAACGTCCCACTCTGTCACTAAGTGTTGTAGGGTGGGCATTGCCCATTATTCCCTCCAGGATTGAACTAAAGGGTTTTAGCAGGCAATGCCCACCTCATGTTTAATTCTGTCAATCTACTTACAGACTTCAGAAAATAAACGCCATCCCCTGAGTAGCAACTCTCAGAGGGCTTACTTATAGATTTCCCCAGAATTCCGGCAAACGAACAGCCTTGGCGAAAAAAGCCTAATAACTTAGAAGGCTGAATATACCAGAGTTTGGAAGGTTTTGTCAGTACCTATCCATCCGCTTCTTCATGGAAAGATTTCCAAAGACAGGAATTATGCAGGTTGCTGCAAAAGCGATTCAATTTCTTTCTTAAACTCCAACCAGGCTGCAACAGCTTCCGGATTAGAGACGGCATCTTTTTGCATTAAAATAACACCCTCTTTAAATTCAGTAATACCATACTCGCCATTGCTGCTTACGTGGTCGATTACAGGAACCATTGCCAATAAATCCGCTCGATCGCCTTTGAAGGCAACTTGGTAGCGCTGTAACTGCCACAAGTCAGCGATCGCATAATCGACATTGATGACTTGTTGATTGTCATTGCGCAACTGCAAAGCGGGGAAGCGAATGATTTCCCGGCGTCCGGAAAGATGGGGAACCAAATAAGTCGTCGCTGACACGCTCGCTGTTGGGGGAATTTGAGCCAGCAATGACCGAATAGGTCCCACACGCGACCACTGTTCGGTTAGGGGAACGTAGACAAGGGGCTGGTAGGAATCTGGTAAGAGGAAATAAAAGGTTCGATTTGGGCTGGAAGCAAGGGAAAAGAACAGCGAGAGGCTGATACAGAAAATCCAAAAACGCCGAAATGACGGCGACAGAGTTTTAGGTTTGGGATTAGTAGCTGACGAAAAAAGAGCAGGGGAGGCAGGGGGAGCAGGGGGGGAGGGGTTTTCAACCTTCTTTGTGCGTAAGTTGCCTACAGTGTCTAATCTAAAATCTGAAATCCAAACTCTAAAATCGCTTTGTCCTGCCCACCAAAGAATTGCCCCATAAAATAAACCTGGCACCACGGTCATGGCATAGCGAATATTAATCGCTAAAACTGACATTCCTTTCCCCAGAAACAGCTTGAGGAGAGGGAATCCCGCAACAATCCAGGATGCAGGTGAAAGGGCTGGAATAAATGCCAAGGGTAACCATTGCCCCAGTAAATACTTAATCGTGCCAAAGAAGGGGGTAAACAACTCGACCACCAGACGCCAGGGATTAGTAATCATCCCCCAGATAATTTCCAATGTAGACGCTTCCGAACCCTCTGCATACTGGCCAAACCGTTCCATCATGAACCGTTGGGAAATATCTTGGGAAAATAGCGGCATGATCAGATTAGTCAGGACGAGCATGTAACCAAAGCTAAGGGTACAGACGGCTAAACCGATGCGGGGATAGCGTTTGCTGACAACCAGGTAGAACCCAACCCCAAACAAACTAATTCCTGAATCTTCCCGCACTGCCAGAATTAAAACAGCCATCAGCCAAAACAGCCACCACCAGCGTTTTTCCATTGCCAGCAGCAGTGTAAACATGAACAGGGGAAGCTGACAGATATCGTGGAAGTTGGACAGGGTGGGACCGAGGATGGCGTTGGCACAGTAAAAGCTGACCGTTATCATTACGGCCAGCGGGGGTTCGAGATACTGTCGCGCTAAGACATACAGGACTAATCCAGCAGCAGTAACGAGAATCACCTGCAAAACGGTTAGGGTTGCAGGTGAGGGAAATAGGGCATATAGGGGTACCCAGAGTAGCAACGCAGGGGTGAAGTGCTGTCCTAGGCGGTGGTAATACACCTCAGGGATTTCGCCCTGGTGGACAACGTTGGTAGACAACTGAGAAGACAGGGAACTCTGAAAAAAGCGACCGTGAAGGTTGTTCCAGAAGACTTGATTAAAGATGCCTTGGTCGTAGGAAGAATAAAAGGTGTAGTGCCGATGCAGGGTGAAAATCAGAGTTAACAAAAAAAATGCACTCGCCGCCCCAATCAGCAACTTTAAGGCTGGAACCTTTTGCAATCTCAACAGCATCACTCACTCACACGCTTGGAACATTTTTAGAGTTATAGTCCATTTGGCGCCAGAATGGTGAGTCTGGAACAGAGAAATGCCTCCCCTGAGATCTTGCACCAACCGCTCGCACCGCCTGGAGTTCAAACTCCAGGCTCATAGCAAAAGTCCACTAAAGTGGACTGAAACCCTTTCAGTATAGGTGTTTAGTCCTCTTGAGAGGACTTGAGCTAAATTACTGTGAAAACCGCTTCTGATAGGACGCTGACATTGACTCCGTTGAGAATTGCTAGGGTTTCGCTGCCAAAACCAATCCGGGCGTTATTCCCGTGTTGGGTAAGGGTGAGTTGCTCGAAGGTCAAACCATCAGCTAAACCAATGCGATCGCCATGCTTAATACTGAAGTCACGAATCGTGTCAGTCCCTTCACCCGCAGCCAGCACAAAGATATCGCTTTCGGTAACACCGGAGTAGTTCCCCCCAACTAGGGTATCATTACCCAAACCCCCTCGCAGCACATCAGCACCCCGATCGCCCCAGATTCGGTCGTCGCCTTCACCGCCGTAGAGGGAATCATTGCCGCCTTTGCCTCCGATGCGATCGCTACCTGCGCCACCGTAGATGATGTCATCGCCACCAACCGCGCCACCAGAAGAGCGATTGTTGAAGTCACCTCGCAGCACGTCGTCCCCATCACCGCCATAAATTAAGTCGTTGCCCAAGCCACCTGCAAGCGTATCATCCCCATCCATGCCGTTGATATGGTCGCTTCCATCCGTTCCCACTAGGGTTTCGGAGGCAGGCGTGCCATCGATAACGTTGATAAACTGGGGGTTGCGCGGGTCAAAGCTGCTGGTATTAATAGTTAAGGGATTGTCAAAGGCATTTGCCACGTTTTGCCACGGCACGAACTTAAAGTTAGTACTGGCGTTTTCCAGTTCTCCGTCATCTTCGACTAGTAAAGCCGGATCGTTGGAACCGTCGTGAGTGACTAGCAACCCGAACGGAAACTGAGGTCCGAGGGGTACGTTGATCACATCAGCCCCATCAGAGTTTTCGACGCTGTCAATCCCATTGGACTGGCCCACCCGGAAATTGCCCAGATACGTGTTGTCGCCTTCGCGAGTGTAGACTGCAAACGTGCTATCACCCTGACTGGAAGCAAGCAGGTAGCCTGTGCCGTTGTCCCCGTAGTAGATTGTCAGCCCTTCAACATCGGCTTCAAGATTGCTGCCTTCGGGTTTGACTTGCTCGATTAGTTCGCCAGTGGTGCTGCCGTCCGGTTCCGCTGAGAATTTCCAAATGCCAAAGTTTTCCTGCCCTACGTAAAGATAGCCGAGTTCTCGGTCTGCTACCATTCCCTCGACTTGGGCATCTTCTAATTCTCCGCCTTGGGGGATGGGAACGGTTAGCGTCCGCACCAATTCCGCCTTAATTTTACCTGTGCCGTCGTCCACCAACTCTAATTGAGCAACTTGGTCGCCCTCTCTCTGACTGACGAAGACATAGGATTTGCCAGAACTGGGGCTGGTGTAAGTAGCTAAACCGTAGGCAGTTTGTTCGCCGTTGTCTATGCCGAAGATGGAAGGCGTGATGTCCTCTGAGGTGATATCGGTGAGGCGGCGGGTATTGGGGTCAATCTTGAAGATAGCTAAGGTGTCATTTGCTCGGTCAGATGCGATCGCTAAATCTACCGACCGATTCCCCAACTCAAAACCATACACTAAATCGACATTATTGTAACGGAGGTCATCGGGGGAATCGGGTGCGATCGTCTGCACCACCTGCCCGTTCAAGTCATACACCTGCAATCCCCCATTCTTCAACGCACCAATTACAACACTCTTGGATGCATCGGTGGGGTGAACGTAGATGGCTGGGTCATCTGCATCACTGGCAGGAGAACCACTCGGAGGCTCATCCGTATCGAATACGGGAGGGGTTTCGATAGTAGGCTGGATTCCAGGGATTGTGTCGATATCCAGTGCAAAGCTCAAGACTTGCGTAAATTGAGTATCGCTGAAATTGTTGTCGCTGACAACGATTAAGGATTGCCGTCCATCTGGTAACGTCGGACCCAGGGCTAAGCCCTCGATATTATCCAGTGTCAGCCCCAAGTCGGCAAAGTCAAGCAACAACCGCTTCTCAGCCACTCCATCCACTTCGAGTCCGCTCACACTATCCACGCTGCTGATGTCAACGGCTGCCTGGATGTTTGTTTCATAGAGTTTAACGCTGTTGCCCACGCCAACAGAGAACGATCGCTCTAAACTGAGCAATGTGCCACTATTATCCAGCGCCAGCAACTCAACTAGACCGTTGGTATTAAATCCAGTCGCTGGATTGGGTTCGGCAGCAACGGGGTCGGTGAAGTACTGAAACTCCCGGATGGGTTGCCCTGTCTGCAAGTCATACTGCAAAATCCGAGATGGACTTTCATTTTCTAGGTCAGCCGCCGGTCCATCTTGAACGAGGGCATTCTCGGTTGCGGTAAACAGGTAGCGCTGATTTGGAGTAATCGTCAGACTTTCAAACGCTAAATTGTTGCGGATACCTGGATCAGTTTCACCCGTTCCTGCCGGGAGAAACTTCTCTGGCACGGGTAGTTCGTCTAACTGCCGTCCTGTGAGCGAGAATTCATTGACAAAGGGGTCGATTAACCGAGTGGTCGTCCGTTCTCCCTCCGAGGAAATATACAACGTCCCTTCGTCGGTGAGCGCAATGGCTTCGGGGTCAAGACTGAACTCCGGAAAGGGATTGCCATTTTCATCCGTGAGCGTGGTGACGTTCTCGAAGGTGACATCTCCCTCATCAAGGCTACCATCGCTGAGATCGATGGAGAGGGTGTAGAATCGAGCCGGATTAAACTGACTGCGATCGTCGGAAATGGCGTAGTAGAGGTTGGTATTGGGATTGTAGGCAATGCCAGATAGACCACCGACCTGAGTGCCATCATACATGTACCCAGTCGGGAACGTAACTTCTCCCAAAAATTCCACACCCGTTACTGTCGTTTGATCGATATCCTGACGCGGAGACTCAACGGTTACATCTGCCCACACCAAGCGATGGTCAGAAGTCGGGAAACCGCCTGGGACACTGGGGTCAAACGTGCCGACTAGACGAAACAGTGGGTCAGTACTTTCAGGCCAGAATACGGCTGAGTCCGTAATGTCGAGATTGCTGGAGGGTAGGACGTAATCGACTCGCAAATTGCCAGGGTTGGTATCGGCAAAGTCGGCCGTGTCAAAGGCTGGGTCGGTTTCATGGGTTAGGTTTGCTCCTCCCTGCAACTCTGCCTGTTCTGATCCTCCCTCACTGGTCGGGGTTTCGCTGGTGTTAATCAGGGGATTGTCAAGCAATTGCTGGATAGCACCTTCAACGCTGTCTCCATCATTGGGATCTGAGTTCTGGTCGCCCATAATCACAAAGCGCGACCCAGTTTCGAGTCCGCCTTGGTTACCCTGATCATCATAGATATAGTCTCCCTCTCCGGGCGTTACATAATCTGCCCAGAAGCGAATCTCATCATGATTGCGCCTACCATTACGGTCTTCGGGCCCGTCGAATACGGGTGGCGTGGGATGGCTGGCGAGGACGTGGACGGTTTCGCCGTTGACTTCGATGGGGATATCCCAGTGACTCTTGGAGGATAAACGGAAAACATCAAGTTCTTCTGGAGAATACCAGTCGTTGGGTTCTGGGGTGGTTGGGTCGTCGGGAAGTAGCGCCCCTGGCATATCTTTCCAGAGGAAGTCTTGGAACGTGCGGACGTTCTCGGTATCAATGGGATACTTGGAATACACCACCATACCGAACTGACCAGGGAAGTTGCCGAAGCCAAAGGCATCATCGCCATATCCGGGAGTGCCGGGGGTGGTTACGACGGCATCATTGTTGTTGAGGTCAAATCCCGATGCGATGCCCGTGTTGGAGGGTGCGACATAGTAGTAGGGATAGTCAACGGGGGTTGCACCGTTCTGGCTGACGGAGAGATAGTTTTCTTGGAATAATTGAGCGGCTGTGCCGTTGGGATCGAAGTCGAATTCGTTGACTAACAGGACATCGGGGTTGGTTCGCTGGATAACTTCAGCAACATTCTGAGCCTGTGTGTTGTTGGGGGTTGATAAGTCTGCAATGAGTTGTCCCTCACTATTGCGGTTCAGCGAGGCGTTGAAGGTTGCAAAACGAATGGTATCAGCACTGACCATAAAGTTTTCCTTTGTATCGGCATTGTTACCGCTGTGAAGGCATGGCATAGAAGTGACACCAATAGAATTGGTGCCATTGCAATTAAATGCGTTGTTTTTGTAATCCAAGCAGTAAGGAAAAAAGCGGTGTTTTTGGTTTAGTGAGCCAATCAGCGATCTACAGCTAAACACCGCTAATCGTTGTTGAATCGGTCTTCTAACTTACTCAACATGGCAGCTGTAACCGCACTTAGAACGTATCACTGGAAGAAAATGTGTGAAGTGATACAGAAAACATTGCCTGTAAAGTTTTGATGAAGGGATAAAGAGGTCAGGAGTCAGGGGGGAAGAGTTTCATCCGTTGTTGTGAAGGCAGTTCATGGGGAGTCTTGCACTTGGCGGTTGAAACCGCAGCTATACAAACAAAACCTGCCTACGCAGGTTGTAAAACTCTTGATTTTCAGTTAGTCCGCGTGGTGCGCTACGCGCAGCGCAAGGCGAAATGCTCGTTACTCGGAATGGAAGTTTGGTGAAAAATATAGGGAAAGAGCGATCGCAACGTTCTTGATCCGAGTTCAAAACTTGACGGTTGCAGCTTGGGACTGGAAATTTGGAGTTTGGAACTCGGCGGTTGCTGGTTAAAGCAAGAAGATTGTTGTTTTAAGTAGGAAACTTGCCGACTAAAATAAGAAGATTGTTGTTTTAAGTAGGAAACTTGCCGACTAAAACAAGAACTTTGTTGTTTTAAGTGGGAAACTTGCCGACTAAAACAAGAACTTTGTTGTTTTAAGTGGGAAACTTGCCGACTAAAACAAGAATTTTGTTGTTTTAAGTGGGAAACTTGGAGTTCAAAACTAGACTGTTGAAGAAACGTAGTGCAAGCGCCTTGTCTGCACCAGCGTTTTATCGCCTTTTTCGGTTTGCGATCGCTCTTTACTTGCTAACGGGGTGTACGGAAAGGTGATGCTTGGGTTTTGGAAGTGCTGCGATCGCGTTTTACTGTCTGTGCTTCCTCTTCTCAATCTCAGCGATGGGTAGCAACAAGGTATCCTCAATCTGCGATCGTACCTCACGACTCAGATAACAATCACTATTTAGGCACTCTACTAGCAATAAATCGGCATTGTAATACTGACTTAACGATGCTTTCTGCTGTTCGCTGAACTGCCAATCATGCCCTATATTGCGATGCTGAATCATCACGACTCTTAATTCTTCAGTCCAGGTTTGACCATTGGCTTCCCACCAGTGCTGACGACTCTCCAGATTGTCTTCTCGATTAGGAAGTTGCTTTTTAAGTAGTTGCAGCTTGTGCTTCAATTCAGGGTCGCAGGCAAGGATCAGAGCTCGGTCGAGTTCGCGGGCTTTGATGCTGTTGAGTTCAAGCTTGAGATCGGGATTGAAGTCGCGAATGAGTTTGAGGTCGAGGTCGAGGTCAAGATTGAATAAGTCGCGGCTAATATCGCACTTTAGGTTAGAGTCAAGGGCGAGGGCAAGGTCGAAGTCGAGAGCGAGGGCGAGAGCAAAGTAGAAAGCTCGGATAGCTGCTAGCTGGTAATCACCCTTGACTGAAATAGACTTCTGGCTTATCCACATCAGGAACTGCTGCAACTTCTCCTCAGCTACAAGCGCATCAACCTGCTGTTTCATTAAT
>JAIUYC010000110.1 GCA_020216575.1 Coleofasciculus sp. S288
GAGGAACTTCGGGTTCAGTCAACGGCTGTGGCGACGGCGGATGTCGCGAGTCGGACATCCCTGAGGCAGGACGAACCGAGGGATGCTTGGCGGCAGAGGTATTTCTCTTGCGTTGCCCCCCATTAATCTGACCTGGACTCGAAGACTTCGAGCCAGGCCAACGGTCGGGAAATTCTCGATTTCTGGTCATAACTCACACCACCATGTGCTACGCCTGTTCCAGCGTGCTTGATAGCACCTCAGTAGTTGCCATCCTACCCCCCCTAGCTCCAAAAAGCTAGATTCTGTCCTGAAAGCATCGTTACTTTACTGACTGCTGACAAGCACGACAATGAGTGATTTTGGCGCTGAACTTTTTTATCACTCTTTTATTATCCCTGTCACGCAACAATCGACATTTCTCCCCTGATAGAAGCGTTCTGATGGAATATTTCTACGGGGTAAAGGGGAACTCCTGCCAAATTGTGTTGAAAAGGTTCCATAATTGAGATCTTCTTGGGTAGCGATTGACTTTCAGGAAATCGACACAAAGCTAAAGAATCCAACACCCAAGATTATCCAACAGACTCAGCTTGCAAATCCTGAATCAACTGAGCTAAGTGATCGGAGCTTGCCTGGTAAACTTCTCCGCAGAAGTGGCAAGTTGCTTCGGCTCCATCATCTTTTTCAATCATATCCTGGAGTTCCGCCTCACCCAGCATTTTCAGCGCACCTAAGACGCGATCGAACGAGCAACCGCAATGAAAGCGCACCATCTGGATTTCTGGAAGAATGACCAAACTCATATCGCCCAACAGCTGTTCAAAAATCTCTGGCAACGCTTTGCCGGACTGCAACAGAGGAGTAAATCCTGCTAGCTTAGCAACGCGAGATTCCAGAGTTTGCACTAGCGCTTCATCTCTCGCCGCCTTCGGCAGAACTTGGATTAATATTCCCCCAGATGCTGTAACTCCATTGGCCTCAACAAACACACCAACAACTAAAGCGGATGGGGTTTGTTCCGACGTTACCAGGTAATTTGCAATATCATCTCCGATTTCACCGGAAACTAGCTCAACAGTACTGGAATAAGGGTAGCCATAGCCAACGTCACGGACAACATAGAGGTAACCATCGCGACCTACCGCCCCACCAACATCGAGTTTGCCTCGCGCATTGGGTGGCAGTTCAACACTGGGGTTGTCCACATAACCCCTTACCGTTCCGTCTAATCCAGCATCGACAAGAATTCCGCCGAGGGGACCGTCACCGTTGATGCGAATGTTGACCCTCGATCCTTCTCGCTTCATACTAGAAGCTAGTAGCAGTCCAGCAGACATGGTGCGACCCAGTGCAGCCGTGGCAACATAGGAAAGCTTATGACGCCGTCTGGCTTCTTCGGTGAGGCGTGTTGTGATCACACCGACGGCTCGAATGCCACCCTCCGCCGCTGTGGCGCGAATTAACTGATCAGCCATGAAAA
Source organism: Coleofasciculus sp. S288 (assembly GCA_020216575.1). GTDB lineage: Bacteria > Cyanobacteriota > Cyanobacteriia > Cyanobacteriales > Coleofasciculaceae > JAIUYC01. Next base: position 1,463 of record JAIUYC010000110.1, read on the forward strand.
ACCTTACACTTCTTAACACACTTATTTTTTATTGTAAGTCTCGTAGCTGATTGCTGCCGGAGCAGCTTCAAGTGGCGATTGGGTTGCTAGTGCGGGATTGCACAGCCTTGTGTTCAAGTGGCAAGCTCTCCTCGTTAAGGAAAGTCAAAAGTCACACTTCGACAAGCTCAGTGACCAAGTCAAAAGTCACCCATTCAAAAAAGTTTCGAGACGCAGTCTTGGGCAAACGCAAAAGCCCAGATCCATCGGCGGAAATTTGTTTCACAAAGGGGCAAAAAAATACCCCGGTAGAGCCGGGGTTCAGTTCACATGCTTTTAATAAAGCTTACTCAACAAATGTGAATAAGTTGTGAACAACTGAAAACTTGATTGAACTGAGACAGCTCAAGTAGGAGTGGCTACTTGCTGCATGATTTCGGACGAGTAATGATTCTCTGTCACCATTTGAGGACAGCGCAAGCAAGCAGCAGCCCCTTCTTGCTGCCACCAACGGCAACTAGGGCGAATTTGGCAATCGGGTAGAGCTTCAACGACGGTTGGTAACTGCTCTACAATCCGCTGAGCTAAACGGCAAGCATGGCCATCAAAATGTTGACAACCGTTACTCATACAACGCGATGCCATCCGAAAGATTTCCGTTGGGTTAACTGGTGCTGATAACACCAAATTTTCCTCAGTAACGGGTACAGATTCAGTCAAATAGGCAACTCGTGGTGCTTCGACACTCCCTTCTACAACGCCCAATATAACGCTATTACCCATTTCTGGCCGCCCGCTGGGACAAAGGACTTGATTAGCCGAATCAGTCATCGGTTTGCTTGGCTCATCCTGACTTGAGTGGCTGCCAGTTTGACTGGAGTTGTTGCTAGAGTTTTCTAATGCAGGAGCTGGCACAAGTATCACAGGATTAGCAACAGGTCTTTCTGTGGTATCAATTGACTCACAATTGGTATCGGAGTCAGATGAGGCACTCCTATATTGTTCAAATAAGCTACTCCATCCCCCAGTTTCATAAAGGAATCGTGACTGAGAAGCACTTGCTAACTGATGTGCTGCGATCGCTCTTTTTCTAGCACGGTGGGCAGCATTTTTCAACTCTTCTGGCGCAAGGCGATTGGCTTGGAAGCCAGACGGGCTTGGAGATAAAGAATTGAATTCTTCCATTGGGGTTTTCCTCATTAAGGCGGAGTCCTCAGACTTACCTTAGCCAATTGTTAATAGGCATAAATCCAGCGAAGATTGACCCTGGAAGCTTTATTCCACCAAGTTGTTGAAGCCATTGACTGCCAATCGAGAAGCCACTACCGCCGGACACCATCTCAAGCTCTGATTCACTGATTTCGTCAGTCTCAGGCTGGATGGGTAATACCAAATGTTTGATAGTTGGGCTGTCTGCGTAAACCCGAACTGTTAACTCATTGGGTACGGCTTGGCCAGTTACTTCTTCGATAGCAGCTTTAGAATTTTGTAACAACTGAGCTTTAAAATTATCATCATTGCTGGCTTTCTTCATGACAGCGGCGATTGGAGAATCAGGTTTTAATTCTCCATTGTTTTGAGGATTTAGATTTAATGGCAAAACGAAATTTTTTAAGGTTGGAGTATCCTCATGAACTTCAACTTTGACTGAATCAGGAATTTTAGCTCCTATCTGGATAAGTACAGCTTTTGGGTCTGTTATAAAGCGATTTTTAAAGTTCTCATCAGTCCAAGCTTGTTCTAGAATATCTTCGTAAGATTTGATTGATTGTTCCACGATGTGCCTCCATGTTCCTCAAATGTTAGTTGCAGCAGTTTTATTGCATTTTGTAAAGTTATGAAAAACTGCTGGAGATAATTTCCTTGGAAAAAATATTTAAGATTTGGCTTCTTGCCCTGCACATAATGTATTAGTAAAATTAAAAGATGTCCACTCATAAAAGTTCAGTTTTTTTCAGGTATTTTTTATTAAATTTTATTTCATAAAAGCTTTATGAGGATAGGTATAAAAACCTATTAAATGCTTGTTTCTAACAGCAGATTTTGGCATAAAACCCGAAGAAAAGCCTGATAAATGCTATAGCTATTCATCAAGCGTTTGCAAACGCTTCAGTTCCCTCTTTTGAGGAAAAGTACTATGAAAGGGTCTGTAAAAAGCATTAACGTATTGCTCACTCTGGTTTTACCTGCGGTGTTCTTCCAAGTAGCTTGGTTTGATGCGATCGCTACTCAGCAAGTACAGGCGCAAACCATGACACCGGAAGTGGGGGCTAATAGCACTGGCACGATTATTACGACTCCCGATGGCAGCCAATTCGACATCACAGGTGGCATTGAATCAAACAACAATCTCTTCCACAGCTTTGAACGGTTTGGTCTTGACTCGGGTCAGATTGCCAACTTTTTAGCCAACCCACAGATTCAAAATATTTTGAGTCGAGTTGTTGGGGGTGATGCCTCAATGATTGATGGACTTATTCGGGTAACTAGCCAAGGCAAGCCCAACTTATTTTTAATGAACCCAGCAGGGATTATTTTTGGTGCGAATGCCAGCCTGGATGTGCCGGCTAGCTTCACGGTTACCACAGCTAGAGGCATCGGTTTTGAAAACGGTTGGTTTAATGCCTTTGGTGCGAATGAATATGCGGCATTAGGGAATAATCCTAACAAGTTTGCGTTCACTACAGCAGAATCTGGGTCGATTATTAATGCAGGCAATCTGACAGTCGGACAAGGGGAAAACATCACTCTGCTAGGTGGCACTGTGATTAGTACTGGAACACTCAGCGCACCGGCAGGACAAATTACGGTTGCGGCAGTAGCGGGTGAAAAGATAGTCCGTATTAGCCAAGACGGACAACTGCTGAGTTTGGAACTTCAATCTATTGAAGGTTCGGGAGTGGGAACTGACGTAACAACTCCTTTACCCTTTACTCCTCTATCTTTGCCTCAATTGCTAACTGGAGGAAGCAGTGGTAGTGCGACGAACGTGAGAGTTAACGACGACGGTACAATATCACTAACCGGGTCGAACTTGAAGGTAGACGCCATTCCTGGAACTGCGATCGCGTCTGGGAGTTTGAATACAGTGTCCCAAGTCACCGGGGGAACCGTCAATATTTTAGGCGATCGAGTAGGACTGATTGCTGCTGATATTAATGCGTCTGGTACAAGTGGCGGCGGGATTGTGCGAATTGGAGGCGACTATCGAGGCCAGGGAACAGTCCCCAATGCGTCTCAAACTTACGTGAGTTGGGATTCTGCGATCGCAGCGAATGGCTTGGTTGATGGAAATGGCGGACAGGTAACTGTTTGGGCAGACAATACCACACAATTCGATGGCAGTATCAGCGTTCATGGAGGTAAAGAGTGGGGCAATGGCGGAGTGGTTGAAGTGTCGGGCAAGCAAAACCTGATTTTCGATGGTGAGGTGGATTTGTCTGCACGCCATAGAAATTGGGGAACGCTACTACTCGATCCAGCCAATATCATCATCGTGGATGAGGACACTCCGCCCGGTGCGCTCAACGATACCGAATTGGATGATGGGGTAATCTTCAGCGCCGATGGAGGTACAGGTGATTTCACGATTTCTAGAGGACGACTTGAAAGCCTGACGGGTAACATCACTCTAGAGGCAACTAACGATATCACAATCAACGATTTAGCTAGTAACCAATTAAATCTTCAAACCACTGCGGGAGAAACAGTCACGTTTACAGCGGATGCGGATAACGATGGAACTGGCTCTTTTGTCATGAACTCAGATGATACTATCCGAACTCAAGGGGGAGCAGTTGAAATTGTTGGGGCTAATATCCAGTTGGGCAATATTGCCTCAACAGGCGGGGCTATTACGCTTGATGGTTCAGTAACGCTGGTGGGTGATGTCTCCATAAGTACCGGTGAGGGAGTTGGCGGCGATATCACGTTCACCAGCACCGTTGATAGTGACGGCACCTTCTCTTCGAGAAGCCTGACGTTAGAAGCCGGAACAGGTAATGTCACCTTTGCAGATACAATCGGCAGTACGAATGAGCTAGGTGATTTGAGCATTAGGGGCAACAACGTTAGTCTAAGGAACTATGCGGCAAGCTCTACTCGTGTAGATGCGGCGGGAGACATTAACCTTACGGTGGAAGGAGACTTAGACAGCAGCAGCACTCTGATGGCAGGAGCCAACTTGAACCTACAGTCTCCGGGAGACTTAACCATAGAAGAGGACACCCGACTGAGCGCGGGAGCCAACTTGACTATACAAGCTCAAGGAGACTTGACCATCCAAGAACTCACCTCCAACGGAGAACGGGTAAGCGCCGAGAAGAATTTAGCGCTTACGTCGGGAGGAAACCTAGCCGTTAACAATAGCAGCTTTAGGGCAGGAGAAAACCTTAATATTGAGTCTCAAGGCAACATCAACTTCCTCGAAAGCCAACTGCAATCGCCTGGAAACATCCAGCTAGTAGCACAAAATACACTGCAAGTAACCGATAGCGAGGACTTTCCTTTCTTCGCACAAGCGGGAGGAACCCTACACGTTCAGGGCAATGAAGCGATTGACATCCAAGCCCTTGAGAATCCGTTGTCCTGGTTTCAAAGTGGTGGAGATCTTAGGTTAGTCAATGATGGCAATAACCTCATTACTAACGGGCGTTTTGCGAGTGGTGGGACTTTTTCGATTAACCAAACCTCAGGCGCACCCGCAAACTTTACCGTACTCGGTTCCGATGGCATCATTAGCTCCCAAGGCGATGTCAGCTTTGGAAATTATGAAGGGGTAGCTTTCAAGGTAGAAGCTAGAGGCAGTATTACGGGTGGAAACATTACGATTACGGGAGCTAATACTTCCTTATTGGATGGTATCGATCCGAATAGTCCGGTGTTAGCTGAGGACACTGACATTGCAACATTAGTCAGAAGCCCAGCGTTAATTTTACGAGCCGGTGTGACCGAACTGCAACATTCACCCAGTATTCCACCCGATCGCTCTTTAGGAGGAACTACGTTTAGCTCGTCTGGAACGGCGTCGTCACCAGGAAATATTCGAGTTGGAAACATCAATACCGCTGTCATAGGAGATGAAGGTGATGTAGACGCAGGTGGTCCTGTCATTTTGTCTGCCACAGGCAATATCTACACAGGAGCCATTACAACGGGGGGCGACACGTTTGAAGACGCTATCTTTGGTTCTGTTAACTTGTCGGCTGGGGGCAACATCGACGTTGAAACCATTAATACGAGTGGTTTCGATGGGGGAGATGTTACCATTACAGCCGGTGGGGTTTTCCGAGCTAGGGGTTATTTTTATGCGGAGGACACTGACTTCGACTTTTCAACTGGGGACGATATTAACAGTACCTCAGGTCTAGGGAGTGACTTCCCAGTCGCCTTTCTCCCCACCAGTATTAGCGCTACAGGAACTAATTTCGGCGGCGCTTCGATCCAGATTCAACAAGGAGGGGAAGCGTTTATTGTTGGTCCTCTCTTTGAACAGGATGCTAATGGAAATGTGATATTCAGACTCGTTCAAAGGGATGCAGATGATAATGTTCTAAGGAATCCAGATGGCAGTCTCGTACTTGGAGAACAAGTATTTTTTGAAATAGACCCAGTTACGAGGGATGTTGTCTATCGCAGTGCCGACGGGACTGAAGTATTTAGCTCCGACGAAGTTGCTCCTCAAGCTAGATCAATCTCAGCGAATGAAGTTTCCTCGAATACTAGCTTTACTGCTGGAGGGATTACTTCCAATCAGCAAAATGAGGGAGTTGTTGTTTCGTTCCGAGATAGGCCTTTGGTTAACACTGGGACATTTACAGCAGGTAATGGTCGAATTCGGATCGTGTCTACTTTTACTCCTGATGATGGTAATGGTGGCACCGATAATGGTGGCACCGATAATGGTGGTGGCGGTAATGGTGGCATCGGTAATGGCGGTGGCGGTAATGGTGGCATCGGTAATGGCGGTGGCGGTAACGGCAGCACCGGTAATGGTGGTGGCGGTAACGGTGGCGGTGGTACGGATAACGACAATACCACTGATAACTCTGACAATGGGAGTTCTGAGACTGTAGCCCAAGACTTTGAACAGCAAGATGAGCGATCGCAATCCCAAGATAGCCAAACCAATCAATGTCGGATATCTCAGGAACAATCTGAGAGTACGATGGAGGAAAGCGATCGCTCTAATGAAAATGATGAAGAAGAGTGTGAGGAATTAGAACTCCTTCAACAGCAAAATTCTCAGCCAAGATTGTTGCGGATAGAGTTACACCTGCCACCGGATGCCGATTCTGAATCGGATACCTCAACATCAGTTCCCAGTGAGCAGTGACCAATTATCCGCGATCTCCGCTGAATGAAGGTAGACAATATTAAAGCCGCTTGCTAACCTGAAGTTCCTTGCATAAATCCCAAAGATAGGGGTGATAAGTAATATATGGGACGCCGTCAAATTTGACGTTGGCAAGAATTCTGTTCAATACGTCTGGAGGGAGTGCGATGAAAGTATCCACCCGCATCAGTCACGCATTACTAACACCGATGCTTCTCAATTTTCCTGTGAGGATAGCTAACTTGTTGGGAACTGTTTGCCTAATACTGTATGCGATCGCTCCCAAACAGGCACAAGCACAAGTCATCACACCGGAATTAGGCGCTAACGGCACAGGTACGGTTGTTACAGCTCCTGATGGCAACCAATTTGATATCACAGGTGGCACTCAGTCAGGAGCCAATCTTTTCCACAGCTTTGAGCAATTTGGTTTGAATTCCGGTCAGATTGCTAACTTTTTATCTAACCCAGAAATTCAAAATATCCTCACTCGAGTTGTGGGTGGAAATGCTTCTGTGATTGACGGTTTAATCCAAGTTACAGGAGGCAATTCCAATCTCTTTTTTTTTTTTTTGGCGGGGATAATCTTTGGCGGTAGTGCCAGTTTAAACGTCCCTGCATCATTCACTGCTACGACTGCAACAGCAATTAGATTGGGCGATATCTGGTTCAGTGCTTCGGGTGCGAATAACTATGCCACATTAGTAGGAACTCCCAGTGGCTTTGCATTCACAGTGACTGAG
>JAIUYC010000111.1 GCA_020216575.1 Coleofasciculus sp. S288
AAGCGCTGCGTAGAGTCGTGCGTTATTACAGCCAAAGTACAAAACTTTGAAGTGAAATTATAGACCTTTCCAAAGCGCTGTTTCATGAATACAGTTCCCAGTCGGGGGATGAAATGAGAGCTATAGCTTACAGGTTCTAGTTTTCTTATGACCGCGACTAGCAACTGCTGTTGAATGTAACCGCTGAACCGTTCTGCCCAGCTTGAACGGGATTTAGTTTAACCGTAGTCGCCGGATTCAATACTTCAGGGTGGCATCGAGTATGAAAAATCAGACGATCCAACCTTCTGTAAACAATTTTCCAGAATTCCTCCTTAACTGTTCGACTTGGGTAGATTTTCTACGCCAAAGAACTCTACATCATCCCGATCGCATCGCTTTTACCTTCTTGCCGGATGGAGAACTAGCAACGCATCGCTTAAGTTATCGCGAGTTGGACAGATCGGCGCGAGCGATCGCAGCTCAACTTCAGGCTTTAGGTTTAAGCGGCGAACGCGCCTTATTGCTGTATCCACCGGGACTCGATTATCTAGCTGCATTTTTCGGATGTCTGTATGCTGGAGTCGTTGCGGTTCCCGCTTACCCACCGCGCAACCAACGCAACACCCCTAGAATTAAGGCGATTTGGGCAGATGCACAAGCAGCGATCGCTCTAACGACAGCGGCAACCCTACCTAACTTGCAATCCCTCCTGGCGACAAAAACTGACCTGGGAGATATACAGTGGCTAACCACTGATAACCTTGCCAAGGGATTAGAAGAGAATTGGCAAGAGCCTTTTATAGATACAAATACATTAGCTTTTCTGCAATATACATCAGGTTCTACAGGTACACCGAAGGGCGTAATGCTCAGTCATGGCAACCTACTCCATAATGCCGCCATGACTTACCAATTCATGGGACATTCACCGAGCAGTAAATTTGTATCGTGGTTGCCGACATACCATGACATGGGTTTAATCGGTGGAATATTGCAACCCTTGTATGGTGGTTTTCCCTGCATTTTGATGCCTCCGGCGGCTTTTCTCCAGCGTCCTTACCGCTGGTTGCAGGCGATTTCTCAATACCAAGGAACAACAAGTGGTGCTCCGAATTTCGCCTACGAGTTGTGCATTCAAAAAATTACACCCGAACAGCAACAAACACTCGATCTTAGCAGTTGGGACGTAGCGTTTAATGGTGCTGAACCCATCCGCTCCGATACTTTAGAGCGATTTTATGCGAAATTTGCATCCTGCGGTTTTCGTCGGGAAGCGTTCTATCCGTGTTACGGCATGGCAGAGGCAACCTTGATGGTTTCTGGGGGTCGAAAAAACGCTCCACCAGTCTTCAAAACTATCCAAGGAGATGCCTTAGAACGCCATCGAGTAGTTGAAACCCGTGCTGAAAATGAGAATACCAACACCCTAGTCGGTTGCGGTCAAACTTTACCAGAACAAAAAATTGTCATTGCTCATCCCGAAGCATTAACCCAATGTCTGCTGGGTGAGGTCGGTGAAATCTGGGTGTCTAGTCCTAGTGTAGGTCAAGGCTACTGGAATTGTCCTGAGGAGACAGAGAAAACGTTTCGCGCTTACCTATCAGACACAGGTGAGGGACTATTTTTACGGACAGGTGACTTGGGATTTTTGCACAATGGAGAACTCTTTATTACAGGTCGAGCCAAGGATTTAATTATCATCCGGGGTCGCAACCTCTATCCTCAAGATATTGAATTGACAGCAGAACGCAGCCATCCGGCGTTGCGGTCAGGCAGTGGTGCAGCCTTTTCAGTCGAGATTGACGGTGAAGAACAGTTGGTCGTCGTGCAAGAGTTGGAGTTTCGCGCCAAATCGAATGTAGAGGAAGTCACCGCCGCCATTCGCCAAGCCGTAGCTGAAGAACATGAGGTGCAGGTGCATACGGTGGTTTTAATTAAACCTGGAAGCATCCCCAAGACTTCCAGTGGCAAGATTCAACGCCGTGCGACTCGTGCCGCATTTCTAACAGGCGATTTGAGTGTAATCGGAAGCAGTATCCTCGAAAGCGCTGATGTTGTAGAAACCCCTTGTCATCTCAAGCGTGAAACTCTCCTAACGCTCTCTCCCCAGGAGTGTCAGCCGCTTCTGGAGTCTTATCTTCAGCAACTAGTGGCGCGGGTGCTAAAAATAGCACCGTCTCATGTCAACCCCGAGCAACCATTAACTACCTTGGGGTTGGATTCCTTGAAAGTCTTTGAGTTAAAAAATCGACTTGAGGTTGACTTTGAAGTTGCTGTATCTGTAACAGATTTCTTTGAAGGCTTTAGCATTGTCCAACTAGCAACAAAACTCCTCGCTCAACTGACAAGGGCAGAGTTTACCTCTTCGCTACCTCTTACCAAAGTCCAGTCAACTACAGACGTTCACCCTCTCTCGTTTGCTCAAGCTAGACTGTGGTTCCTCGACCAGTTAGAGAAGGGTAATCCCGCCTATAACATTGCCTTTGCCGTTCGTTTGCAAGGTGCGCTTGAGGTGACGCTGTTGGAGCAAAGCCTCAATGAAATGGTGCGGCGACACGAAATTTTGCGAACGACTTTTAGTATGGTGGACGGTCAACCCGTTCAGGTTATTACCTCTTGTTTAAAGTTGTCTTTACCTGTAGAGGATTACCAAAATCTTCTGGAGGTAGAGCGCGAATCCGAAGTTAGACATCTGATGACTCAAGAGGCAAGGCAGCCTTTCGACCTCACCCAAGCGCCACTATTGCGTGCCAAACTGTTGCGTCTAACCCAACAGGAACACATTTTTATCTTGACCTTGCACCACATTATTGCTGATGAATGGTCGGTTGAGGTGTTCGTCCGGGAGATGGCAGTACTCTACAAAGCGTTTTTGGCAGGCAGTTCTTCGCCTTTACCGGAATTGCCCATTCAGTACAAAGACTTTACGTACTGGCAGCGGCAATGGCTTCAAGGAGAGGTGTTGGACACCCAACTTGATTACTGGAAACAACAACTTGATGGTGTTCCGGCGATTTTGCCATTGCCCACAGACTATCCTCGCCCTGCAATTCAGACGTATCGGGGGGCGCGACAATCTCTAGAGTTACCCCAAACTGTGGCAGATGGACTCGCAGCACTTTCGCGTCAGGAGGGAGTCACTTTATTCATGGTGCTCTTGGCAGCATTCCAGACTTTACTCTATCGCTACACAGGACAGGAGGATGTCTGCGTAGGTTCGCCCATTGCTAATCGCAACCGCGACGAACTTAAAGGGCTAATTGGCTTTTTTGTCAATACCCTGGTGCTGCGTACTGATTTGGCAGGAAATCCCAGTTTTCGGGAACTCCTACAACGAGTGCGTCGGGTAGCGTTGGGAGCTTATGCCCATCAAGATTTGCCCTTCGAGCAGTTAGTTGAGGCATTACAGCCAGAGCGGGATACCAGTTATAGCCCACTGTTCCAAGTTGCGTTCATTCTTCGCAATGCCCTGCATCTGGAAGAAATTCCGGGTTTAACTCTAAGTTCGTTCAATGTGGAAAGCGAGACGGCGCAGTTTGATTTAAGCCTGGTAGTTGAACGCACAGAGCGAGGATTGATAGCTGCATTTGAGTACAATACTGACCTGTTTGATGCTGCCAGAATTGCTCGGATGCTGGAGCATTTTCAGAACTTGCTGGAGGGTATCGTCGCCAATCCTCAAGCCAAACTTTCTGACTTATCACTGTTGAGTGAAGCAGAGAAGCATCAACTTCTGGTGGAGTGGAATGATACTCAGATGGATTATCCCCAAAAGGGCTGCATTCATCAGTTGTTTGAGGCGCAAGTGGAGCAGACACCGGATACTGTTGCCCTAATCTTTGAGAATCACCAACTAACTTACCGAGAATTAAACAACCAAGCCAATCAGTTAGCACGCTACTTGCAACACCTGGGAGTCAAACCAGAGGTTCTCGTCGGGATTTGCATGGAACGTTCTGTGGAAATGGTGGTAGGACTCCTGGGCATTCTGAAAGCGGGTGGCGCTTACGTCCCATTAGACCCCACGTATCCTAAAGAGCGTTTAGCGTTCATGCTGGAAGATACCCGCGTACCAGTACTCCTCACTCAAGCCAAATTTGCGAACGTGCTTCCTCAACACAACGCTAAGGTTGTATGCCTAGATGCGGAGTGGCAAACGCTTGCTCATCAAAGTCAGGACAATCCTATTAGTGATATAGCCCCTGAAAACCTGGCTTATGTTATCTATACCTCTGGCTCTACGGGCAAACCGAAAGGGGCGATGAATACCCACCAAGGTTTATGCAATCGCTTGCTGTGGATGCAGGATGCCTATCAATTAACAGCCGCCGACAGAGTTTTACAGAAGACACCGTTCAGCTTTGATGTGTCGGTTTGGGAATTCTTCTGGCCGTTGATTGCAGGTGCTCGTTTGGTATTAGCGAAGCCTGAAGGTCATCGAGATAGTGCTTATTTGGTCGAACTAATTGCCCGAGAGCAAATCACTACGCTGCACTTTGTTCCTTCGATGTTGCAAGTATTTCTAGAGGAACCGTCTCTCGATCGGTGTAGTAGCATCAAGCGCGTTATTTGTAGTGGTGAGGCTCTCTCGATTGACCTGCAAGAACGATTTTTTGCTCGTCTGGATGCAGAACTGCACAATCTTTACGGGCCAACAGAAGCGGCAATTGATGTTACCTTTTGGGCTTGTCAGAAAGGTAGTAAAGAGCGAGTTGTACCGATTGGTCGTCCCATTTCCAATACTCAAATTTATCTACTAGACCGATACTTACAACCTGTTCCCGTTGGAATTCCTGGTGAGTTGCACATCGGCGGTGTTGGTTTGGCGCGAGGTTATCTCAATCGTCCGGAGTTGACAGATGAGAAGTTTATTCCGAACCCCTTTGCACAAGGAAAGGCAGAGGGCAAAGGGCAAAGGGCAGAAGGGATTTATCCTGAGATCGATAGCCCAAGCCCTCTGGTGAATGAACAGAACAAGGGCTACAATCTCCGGCAACCGCCAATGGCTCCTGTACCCTGCGGGAATCTGGAGCAACGGGATGGGTACGGATTCCCTTCTGAACAAAACCTTCTGTCTTCTGCCCTCCATCTTCTGCCTTCTCTTGAGCGGCTGTACAAAACGGGTGATTTAGCTCGCTATTTACCCGATGGAACGATAGAGTTTCTCGGACGAATCGATAACCAAGTGAAGATTCGGGGCTTCCGCATCGAATTAGGAGAAATTGAGGCGGTATTAGTCCAACATCCAATGGTGCGAGATGTTGTAGTTCTGGCACGCAAAGAGGGAGGTGGTGAAAAGCAACTGGTGGGATATGTCGTTCCCAATGGTACTGGCATACTCACAATAAACGAACTGCGAAGCTACCTGAAAGAGCAACTGCCCGAGTATATGGTGCCTTCTGTTTTTGTATTGCTGGAGGCTCTTCCACTCTTATCCAACGGCAAAGTCGATCGCCGTGCCTTGCCTGCACCTAAGAGCGTGCGTCCGGTGTTAGCAGCCGCGTATGAGGCTCCCCGTTCTGAAGTGGAACGTGCGATCGCAACTGTTTGGCGAGACGTTTTGCAACTAGAGAAAGTCGGTATTCATGACAACTTCTTTGACCTGGGCGGTCATTCCTTGTTAATCGTTCAGGTTCATAGCAAACTGCGGGAGATTTTTAACTCCAATTTATCAGTCGTTGAATTATTTCAAAATCCAACCATCAGCGCTTTAGCTCAGCATATCAATCAAAATTCAGCAAAACAGTCTTCGTTTATACCGATACATGACCGAGCGAAAAAGCAAATTGAGGCGCTCAATCAACGAAAACAATTATTGATGAAGCAAGGAAGAAAGATCGATGGGTAGCGCTACAAGCAGTGAATCAATGGAAGGAATAGCCATCATTGGCATGGCAGGGCGTTTTCCCGGCGCTAAAAATATTGAAGCGTTTTGGCAGAATTTGCGAGATGGGGTTGAGTCAATTTCTGTATTTACGGATGAAGAGTTGAGCGATGCAGGCATAAACCCCACAGTATTGCAGGAGTCTAATTATGTTAAATCGGGTGCTGTATTAGAAGATATTGATTTATTTGATGCTGCGTTTTTTGGCTTTAACCCTAGAGAAGCTGAAACAACAGACCCGCAACATCGCCTATTTTTAGAGTGCGCGTGGGAAGCGTTGGAAAATGCGGGTTACGATTCCCAACGGTGTGAAAGTCGGATTGGAATTTATGCGGGAGCTAGCATTAATAACTATCTGACTGTGGATTTAAACCGCGATTCAATCGGGACAGTTAATAGTTTTCAAACCATCATTGGTAACGATAAAGATTTCCTGACAACTCGCGTCTCTTATAAATTAAATCTCACTGGCCCCAGTGTTACGGTTCAAACGGCTTGCTCTACGTCATTAGTGGCAACGACACTCGCTTGCCAAAGTTTGTTGAACTACCAATGCGATATGGCGTTGGCGGGTGGGGTTTCAATTCGGGTGCCACACAAAACAGGCTATTTGTATCAAGAAGGAGGGATTTTATCTCCTGATGGTCACTGCCGCGCTTTTGATGCAAAGGCACAGGGAACCATTATTGGGAATGGTGTGGGAGTTGTGGTTTTAAAGCGGCTGGCGGATGCGATCGCAGATGGGGATTGCATTTATGCTGCGATTAAAAGTTCTGCCATTAATAACGACGGTTCTGGCAAAGTTGGCTATACAGCGCCTAGCGTAAATGGTCAAGTGGATGCGATCGCAGAGGCTCAAGCGCTAGCCGGAATTGAGGCTGAAACTATCTCTTATATTGAAACTCACGGTAGCGGAACCGCGCTGGGTGACCCTATAGAAATCGCGGCACTGACACAAGTTTTTCGGGCTAGTACGAATAAAAAAAGTTTTTGTGCGATCGGTTCGGTAAAGACAAATATTGGTCATCTAGACGCTGCTGCTGGAGTGACGAGTCTAATAAAAACTGCCCTCGCTCTCAAGCACAAACAAATACCACCCAGCTTAAATTTCAACGAGCCTAATCCCGAAATTGATTTTACAAACAGCCCCTTTTATGTCAATACCACGCTGTCTGAATGGAAGGCGAACGGTATCCCTCGACGTGCAGGAGTGAGTTCTTTTGGCATTGGCGGAACCAATGCTCATATCATTCTTGAGGAAGCCCCTGCTGTTGAAACCTCTGAACCTTCTCGTCCTTGGCAGGTGCTGATGTTGTCTGCCAAAACTAGCTCAGCTTTGGAAACTGCAAGGATAAATCTCATCAATTACTTCAAGCAACATCCCGATCTAAATCTTGCTGATGTCGCCTATACATTGCAAGTTGGTCGTCGATTGTTTGAGCATCGGCGAATGGTTGTTTGCCAGGACGTTGAAGATGGGATAATTGCACTCCAACATCCCAAACGAGTTTTGACTGGCATTCAGGAAACAAGCGAAAAAGCTGTCGCTTTTATGTTTCCTGGTTTGGGAACGCAATACATCAATATGGCTTGGGAATTATACCAAGTTGAACCAACATTTCGAGAGGAAGTTAATCGCTGTTGCCAATTCCTTAAGCCTCTACTAGGACTGGATTTAACTGATGTAATTTATCCCCGTAAGAACCAAGCTTCGGAAGATTCCCAAGCGCAAAATTCTGCCAAAAGTACATATCAATCCGGTTTCGATCTGCGCCAAATGCTAGGGCGTAGCGAAGAAAAACCCGATGAAGCTACTGAGAAACTGAACCAAACCTATCTCACCCAGCCAGCTATTTTTGTTATCGAATATGCCTTGGCTCAATTGTGGATTTCCTGGGGAATTCATCCTGTAGCAACGATTGGCTACAGCATTGGTGAATATGTCGCGGCAACTTTAGCTGGAGTGATGTCTCTGGAAGATGCGTTAACTCTGGTTGCCAAAAGAGGGCAAATGATTCAGGAGTTACCGGGGGGGGCAATGCTAGCTGTACCCCTTTCAGAGCAAGACGTGCGTCCCCTCCTGAACGAGAATCTCTCCTTATCGGCAATCAATGGGCAAAACCTGTGCGTAATAGCTGGCGCAACAGACGCTGTAGATGAATTAGAACGCCAGTTGAGTGAACGGGGTTTAGCTTGTCGGCGTTTGCAGACGTCCCATGCTTTTCATTCCTACATGATGGAGCCAATGGCTGCATCCTTCACTCAACTGGTGAAAACCGTTAACCTTCAGCCCTCGAAAATTCCCTATTTATCCAACGTTACAGGTACTTGGATTACAGATGCACAAGCAACCGATCCGAGTTACTGGACTCAGCATTTGTGCAAGCCTGTACTATTTGCTGATGGGGTAAATCAATTGTGGAAAAAGCATCAGCCCATTCTATTAGAAGTAGGGCCAGGACAGACGTTAAGTAGCTTGGCTTTGCAGTGTTTAGAAAGCGTTCCCGTAGCAGATAAGGTGGTGCTCCCTTCGCTTCGAGATTCCTACAATCGACAATCAGATGAAGCGTTCTTGCTCAACACATTGGGTCAGCTATGGCTCTCAGGAATTC
>JAIUYC010000112.1 GCA_020216575.1 Coleofasciculus sp. S288
TAGCCAATGTTTCGCGCAAATACCCTGCACAATTGTAGGTAGGAATCATCACTGACCAGAGGGGACGTGGG
The DNA here is from genome assembly GCA_020216575.1 of Coleofasciculus sp. S288. Classification (GTDB taxonomy): domain Bacteria; phylum Cyanobacteriota; class Cyanobacteriia; order Cyanobacteriales; family Coleofasciculaceae; genus JAIUYC01. Next base: position 72 of record JAIUYC010000112.1, read on the forward strand.
ACTCCATCTGGAATTGGTGGGATAGTTGCACGATAGGAATGTTGCTCACTCATAACTATTAAACTTCATAAATTTATCAAAGCTGAACCAGAGAAATCTATTTAATTCTTTCAAGAAAATAGGAGTAGTAATTTTCAAAAATGCCCCATAGTTGGGTTATTTGAGGCAAAACTTAAGTAAAGTCATGCAAATAGTTCACCTCCTTCGTTTCTACTTGCATCATGTAGGTCTTCTCTTAGTTTTTTGACTGCTCATAACCTGATAGAAGATGCTCTCCCAAAACAACTTCTTCATAAGTACCTGACTTTACAATACGGCCTTTTTCCATCAAGTAGATGCAATCACAATGTTCAACTGTTGTAAGGCGGTGGGCAATGATAATCATAGTTTTTGTGCCACTCAAAGATTTCATTGCCTCAGTCACAAGACTTTCTGTTTCATTGTCGAGTGCAGCCGTCGCTTCATCTAGAACAAGAATTTCCCTCTCGTGGTAAAGTGCCCTAGCAATTCCTATTCTTTGACGTTGACCACCCGACAAAAGCACTCCCCGGTCACCCACCATAGTTTGAATACCCTTTGGCAGTCTCTCAACTAAATCCATTAACTGGGCAGCTTGTATAGCTTTATTCAACCTTTGGTGGTCAATTAGATGATCAGGGACACCGAAAGCAATATTTCTCTCAATCGTGTCGTCTATGAGAAAGATGGATTGAGGGATATAGCCAATCAAGTTCTGCCAAGAACGTATGTCCTCATATACCGAATTGCCATCAACCTTAATATCTCCACTATCAGGTATTAAGAGTCCTAATATGACATCGACTAACGTTGTTTTACCGGCTCCAGATTTACCAATGAAAGCAATAGATTGACCTTTTTGAAGGGTGAGTGAAATCTCGTTTAAGGCATTTTCAGATGCATTAGGGTAGTGGTAAGTCACTGCATCTAAAGCAATTTTGCTTTTAAAATTTGCTATCTGATTAACTGGCGATTTGTAACCCAAGTGTTCCCCTGAGTTTAGGTGAGTTCCACTTTGAGGAACTTGCTCCATTTCTAAGTTTTTTAGTTCCTTGAGATCGGCGTAGAGTTTATCTAGTACGTAGCTAGAGTTTCGCAGTACACTCATACCCCCCATGAAATTACTCATTGCTGGAATCAAGCGAATTGACGCCAAGGCGAAAATGCCCAAAACCGATGTTAGCGATTGAGTATTGCTGTTAAAAATCAAGTAAACCGATATAAAGCCTACAAGGGATATAACTAGAAGTGTTTCAACTATAATCCTGGGTGAAAGCTTAAAGGCATAAAACCCACCTGATGCAGTTGCATATCGTTGTGCTTGTTCAGCTAGCTGCTTTTCAAAGTACGGACCACACCCAATAAGTTGAGTTTCCTTTATGCCTCCTAAACCATGATTAATAATACGAACCATGGCTTCATTCGCTTGACCCGCTTCAACTCCCCATTGAACAAGTTTATCTTTGAAACGGTTAAACAAGATAAACAAAGGTAGTGCCATTCCTAAGACAACTACAATAAGCGTTAAATTAGTTAAGCAAAGTAACACTACTAGTGAAAGCATAACCACAAAGTTTGCCACTGTTGTCAGAAGCGTACTTAGAACTGAATTTGCAAACGTTTGAGTATCTGTAACAACGCTTTGAATAAAGTGAGCACTATTTTTCTTCAAGTGAAAACTATAAGGTGCAGATAAGTAGTTATGCATCAGTTTACGCATCAGTAAACCTTGTTGCCTGTAACTGAATACAAATACATAAACTTGAACTTTCCAGCTAATAAATGACTTAATACAGAAAATAGCAACTACCAACAAACCGACTAAGCCAATAAACTGACTTGTAAGCTTAAAACCTGATTGCTCATAAGCCCAATTTAACCAAGAATTTTGATTAATAATATCTGGATTGTTTGCCAGGGCAATGAATGGACCGATGAGCCCAATTCCAAAAACTTCTAATACAGAGACTAAAAGGAAGGAAAACAGTAATAGAATTAAACTAATTTTCTTTGCAGGTAGAATGTATAAAAATTTTGATAAGTATTTGAGCATTGTGTTTTACTATTGACTTAATCGAGCTACAATACCTTAATATTTGGCTTTAATCAGGGATAAGTTGTAATAATTTTTGTGATGAAGATCTACACACTAATAATAGAGCTGGCTTGGCTCCCCTTGGTTGTAGATTCACTTAAACTACGGTTTTCCTGTAACTTTATTCCTATTAAGGAGTTTTGAGTTATGCAACTTGAGTCTACTCCATACCTTAGGTAGATGTCACCTAAAATCATGGAGATTTTTTAAAAATTCTATGAAGTTCCCCATAAATTCTCGTAATCAAAGGATTGCTGTAATTTCTCTAAATATTTACAGTTCAGGACTTACGCATGGATACAAAATATAGTAGGGGCGAAAAGCCATTCGCCCCTACGAAAGGTGGTTCAACGGGAAATTTGCGTAAGTCCTGAATTTTAAATTAAGTCTTGGTACAGCTGACGGACAGAATAGCTTGTCGTTTCGTTATCAAAAAATTTAAGATTAAGGCGATTGAAAACCCTTATCTCGTTTGCTCGTTCTTGGAAAAGTTAAAACGGGTCTTGATCTGGTGATACCAGTTTTAGCTTCTTCGCTAAGTTCGGTGCGCTTGAATTCTGGGTGTAGTATCGGTTAGGGTAACCCTGTGAACTTGGTGTAGATTCTTTGGAGCGATTCGCCACTGCTCCTAAAACTGGTGTTCCAGCTACCCTTAATTCCTCTAATGCTTGCTCTAGTACAGGACGTTTTAGCTTACCTACACCAGCGACTAGTACAACTCCATTCGTATGGGTAGCCAGCAGGTAGGCATCTGCAACTCCGAGGAGGGGCGGCGTGTCATAAATCACTAGATCGAAAGCCGCTTGGAATTTCTCCATCAAATCCTGCATCTTTTTAGATGCAAGGAGCCGAATGGGGTCAGGTGGAATTTGACCAGCCGTCAGGACATATAGGTTGTCCTCTAGGGGCGATCGCTCAATTATATCTTGGAAGTCCAAGTCTGTAGAAATAACATCGGTCAATCCCTGAATATTCCTCAACCCTACTAAATTGTGTAGACAGGGACGACGCAGATTAGTATCAACCAGTAACACCCGCTGCCCCATCGCTGCTGCCGCCTGCGCTAGGTGTACGGCAACAGTAGACTTACCATCTCCGTGTGCTGCTGAACTGATTGCAAGCGAACGAATTGGAGTATCAGAACCCAGGAGACGAATATTGGTATAGAGAGAGCGGAAGACTTCAAAAAAGCTGTCAGCTCTGTATCCTTGAAATGGGTCACTATGACCTCGTCCATTGTTGTGACCCATTTGTGGAACCAGAGGAACTCCATTTACCATAGGAGCATATTGAGCAAATTCTTCAATTTCTTTCTCGAACGGAATTACCCCTAGAAGTGGCAGCTTAGTAACCTCTTTGACTTCCTTAGAAGTGTATAAAACATTACTGAGCTTGTCTACGACTAAAGCGGTTCCCAAACCTAACAGCAAGCCTAACATTGTGCCTAATGCCAAATTCTTGTTAACACTGGCAGCAGTTGCTTGAGGCTCACCCAAAGGAGCTAGTAATCGCCAAGGTATCTGCCTTTGAGCCGCGTCGATTCGTAGCGCTTCTCGCTTGGCTAAAAATTGATTTAGGTTATCAGTCGCAATTTGTAATTCCCGCTGAATGTCAGTGTACTCGCGGTTAATTCCAGACAGTTGTTTTACCTGTAATTTTAAGTTCTCTATATTTTGATTTAAAGATTGATTGCGTACTTCTAGTCCCTGAATCCGGCTAGCAAGCTCTCTCTGAGCCCGCTCTCCTTCCTGGTTTAGTAAGGGAAGTAAGTTTTGTCGCTGCAAGCGCAGATTCCCCAGGGTTGGACTTTCATCCAGAAATCGGGCTGACTCTTTAGCAATTTGACTGTCTATTTCCTGGAGACTATCCAGTATTTTTTGGTAGCGAGGACTATCACTGAGCGCCAAAGCAGCTGCCTTTTCACCTGGTTGTTGCGCTAACTCGGTTTGCAAGTTGGCATAGAGAGATTGAGCTTCATTTAGTTGAAGTTGATTATCCAGCCACTGTTGCTCGAGAGTTCCGATCTGAGTAGACAGCTGTTGACCTGTTATGCCTGGATCGACTAAATTATTATTCTGCCGAATCCTTTGTAGGCGCTCTTGCTGGCTTTCAACACGTCCCTTGAGGTTTGGTAATTGTTCTTCTACAAACTCAAGACCCTGGCGGATATCTGCCCTGCGTTCCTCCAGGCTATAGTTTAGATAAGCTTTAGCAACCAAATCCAATACATCTCGAACTAGCTTCGGGTCTGAACTCTGGTAGGTGACTGCTAGAATATTTGGTCCACTAGTTCCAATACGGAGATTGCTAACAAGCAAGTCGTAAGTAATATCTGGGTATCGAATCCGAAGCTGTTCAACAATGGGAGACAGCACTTGGGGACTTAGTAAAACTCTAATTTTGGTTTCATCTACTGCTCCAGAAGTTGCTTCCCCTTCCCGGCGACTAGTCAAGGTTTGAGGAACTGAGGATATCACCTCATTCTCGACCGTCACGGGTTCAGTTAAGATTTCAAATTGGGCTTGATACACGGGAGTATCGTTTAGGGCTTTGAATACAGCTGCTGAAGCCACTACAACAGTTACGCCACCAATTATAAGTACTCGACGCCGGATAGCCCCTAGGACTTGACCTAGGTTTAACCCACCTTCATCACTCTCATTTAATTGGGCGGTGTATGGTAGGGGCAACGGTTGAGAATATTGTCCAGCCTTCATCATGCATGGCCTCTACAAATTCGCTGACTCGTATTCCAGAAGCCGTTTGACTTCTTGCTTCAATCTTGGCATATCTAAGTAGATCGTGTAGTGCAGCCCTTCGATTCTAACTAAAAGCTTCAAGGAATCCAGTCCTGTGCTTGATTCAGTTTGAACGTGGTTTGAGTACTCAAAGAGTCCAAACAACACGAGAAACGGACAATGGGCGATGAACGCCCGATACCCCATCCGCTCCTTGGTGGACAGAGGGGTTCATCTCACTTATCGATAGAACCATTCACCCTGACTTTAAATCAGGCTCGCTGATTGCCTGAGTTGAAGTTTTCTGCTTATCTATAAAAATTGGGACTGCCACAGTGCTATCTGGTTTCGCTTGACCTCATTTGGGATAAGTCATCTATGTCTTTTATTAACTTAGCCATCCACGTCAGTACCAACCTTTTATTGATCGCTAGAGCCTTGCCAAGTGAGCTACAGCGAAAGAATACAACCTATGATTACACCCAATATGCTTCAGGACAAGACTACCTTTTTGAACCTATAGATGGAGGACGCAGCGGTTACATCACAGCACAAATGAAAGGAATCAAACGGGGTGACTACTTAATTTTACCAAACGGCTCTCGCTCTTCTCGATACCAAGTTGAGGAAATCGATTACTATTCTAATCCATCAGATATGTGGACAGCTTTAGTTAGACAAGTGCCGATTGAATAACAAATATTTTAAATGATTTTGCTGGTTTTTTTCCTCCTTGCAGTCCTTTCCAGATCAGCATGACCCAGGAAAGCGGAAAAAGCTTTTTTGATGCTTTTTTCCGCTAACTTTTCAAGTTTTGGATGTTATTGTTCTAGGCTAACGTAGTGGAGATTCGTCGGCAAGAGTGCTTCTCTCGCAATGAAACTGCGATCGCCAAGCTCGATCAGCCCAGCTTATTCCTCTCCTAAACTGAAGCGAGATGAGGCATCTCAGGTGAGGCAATCCGATTCCGAAAATCTTCCACGGTCAATTTTAACCCCTCTTGCAAGGGAATAGTGGGCTGCCAACCGAGCAAAGCCTTTGCTTTGGTAATGTCGGGGCGGCGGCGTTGGGGGTCATCTTGCGGGAGTGGCTTAAAAATAATTTCCGCTTCTGGATTGACCATCTGTTGCACGGAGCGAGCCAATTCTAGGATGGTGTATTCGTCAGGATTTCCTAAATTGATTGGACCTGTACGATCGCAATTCATCAGGCGTATCAGCCCCTCCACTAAATCAGAAACATAGCAGAAACTACGGGTGTGCGAACCATCGCCATATACGGTTAAGGGCTGACCTTTGAGGGATTGCACCACAAAATTGCTCACCACTCGCCCGTCGTTTTCTAGCATCCGGGAACCGTAAGTATTAAAGATGCGGGCAACGCGAATTTCGACATCGTTTTGCCAATGGTAGTCGAAGGCTAGGGTTTCGGCAACGCGCTTGCCTTCGTCATAACAACTGCGCGGACCAATGGGATTGACGTTGCCACGATACTCTTCTGACTGTGGGTGAACTTCCGGATCGCCGTACACTTCCGAGGTGGAGGCTAATAAGAATCTCGCTTTCACCCGTTTGGCTAACCCCAACATATTCAGAGTACCCATGACGTTAGTTTTAATCGTCTTGACGGGATTGTATTGGTAGTGAACGGGGGAAGCAGGGCAAGCCAAATGGTAAATTTGATCGACTTCTAAACGAATGGCTTCTGTGATATCGTGGCGGATTAGTTCAAAGTAAGGGTGATTCAGCCACTGTACAATGTTGCGTTTGTGTCCGGTGAAAAAGTTATCCAAACAAATAACTTCATGCCCGTCTGCCATTAATCGGTCAATTAAATGGGAACCGATGAAACCAGCTCCACCTGTTACTAGAATTCTCATAGTTTTAAGTAAAGGTATACTAACGTTTCAGAGTCATGCCAGGCGTTCAAGGAAAATTGGTGATGAAGCCCGAGGAATGAGAATAAGGTTGGAAGGATTGAGGGCTTACTCCATAGCTAATGATGTACACCGGAACTGGCGATTGAAGACTGGTATTGGGAGTCCCTCCGCCCCAATCGTGAGCCTCAACGAGACAATCTCCTTTTTTGCAACAGGGAGGAGTCGGTTTAACCGGCGTGCTGGCGATACCAGTCAATTGTATTTTTCAACCCTTGCTTGAACTCCACTTGCGCCGTAAAGCCAAACGCCTGAAAAGCCCGTTGCGTATCTAGGCAGCGTCGCGGCTGACCGTTCGGCTTATCCGTTTCCCAAACAATTTCCCCTTGGTATTCCATCAATTCGCAGATCACTTCCACCAAGTCGCGAATCGAAATCTCATACCCAGTACCCAGATTCACTGGTTCTGAATCATTGTAGGATTGAGTACCCATGACTATGCCCAGTGCTGCATCCGTAGAGTAGAGGAACTCGCGGGTTGGGCTTCCATCTCCCCATACCGCCAATTTCTTTTCTCCCTTCTGCTGCGCCTCGTGTACCTTCCGGATTAAAGCCGGGATGACGTGAGAACTCCTGGGGTCAAAGTTATCCTCTGGACCGTATAAGTTGACCGGCAATAGGTAAATACCATTGAACCCGTATTGCTGCCGATAGGCTTGGAGTTGAACTAAAAGGGCTTTCTTGGCAATGCCATAGGGTGCGTTTGTTTCTTCTGGGTAGCCGCTCCAGAGATCGTCTTCTTTGAACGGCACTGGCGTGAACTTGGGGTAGGCACAGATGGTGCCGACGCAGGCGAATTTTTTAACACCTGCTTGATAGGCAGCATGAATCAGTTGCGCTCCCATCATTAAATTGTCGTAGAACAGTTCCGCCGGTTTTTCCCGATTCAAGCCAATGCCGCCGACATGAGCTGCAAGGTGAATGACCACATCTTGATGCGCGACTGCTCGCTGGCAATGTTCTAGGGAGCGCAGGTCGCAATCGTGTGATCGCGGCACGGTAATCTTCTCTGGCGTGGCTCCAGCTTTGCAAAGTTGCTTGACAACCTGACGTCCTAAAAAGCCCGCGCCACCCGTAACTAAAATCCGTTTATTACTCAAATCTAATGTTGTCATTTTAATACCATCTTTACCCAGTGTTTGGAGAACATTCTTAAGCAAGTCGTCAGGCAGCGCTGGGCTACCTGCTTTGAATTAAAAGCTTGCCAGCTCACCTGAAGACTGCTCAATCCACCATACTGCCAACACCTTGGCGGATGTAGGCGTTATCAGTTAACTCTTGCGTACCCTTGCCGTTCAGCGAAGATAGACCCAAAGCTCTTAAGTCTGCTTCCACCATTAACGCCACCAACTGCTCAAACGTTACAGAAGGCTCCCATCCCAGCTTTTGCTTTGTCTTGGTGGGGTCGCCGATGAGTAAATCTACTTCCGCCGGACGCAGATAACGGGAGTCAAACTCTACGTAGTTGTGCCAATCCAAATTGACACAGCCAAAGGCAATATCCAGGAATTCCCGAATCGAGTGGGTTTCTCCCGTGGCGACGACGTAATCATCCGCTTCCTGTTGCTGGAGCATTAGCCACATCGCTCGCACATAGTCCTTGGCGTAA